>JAGLBH010000166.1 GCA_018260285.1 Arthrobacter sp.
GTCTTCCTTGAGTTCAAGAGCCTGGGCGATCGTGTCCTTCTCCGCGGAACCCTGTGGGTTCACTGGTTGCCTCCAAAAGTCTCGAGTGCAGGTGTGCTGAATGACACCGTGTCTGTACTCAATCTAACCCGAATCGGCCCCCTCGTGCCCACTTGAGAAGCGAGCGCGTCCTCTCGGCAGACGCGGATGACGCACATCACGCGAAGATCGGCGTTCATCGCCTCCTCCGCGCCGGGTAGAGTTGTGGTGGACTGTCCGCCGCCCCTGGCGCTGCCAATTCAGCAACGGCCTGAACTGACGCGTTGGAGAGTCTTGGTGGCTCCATCGTGTCCTTCAGACGGTGTCCGGGTCATCTGCTCGCAACGTGCATGAAAGAGGTTTCAAGAGTGACTGCAGGCGAAGAACACGCTCACATCCGAAGCGCTTTGACCCATCAGCTCCCCGACTCCGATCCGCAGGAGACCGCTGAGTGGATCGAGTCGCTCGACGGGCTCATCGAGTCCGAGGGAACAGAGCGGGCGCAGTTCATCATGCGCTCCCTGCTGCAGCGCGCTGGCGCTCGCAGCGTGGGCGTCCCCATGGTGACCACCACGGACTACGTCAACACCATCCCGGTCGACCAGGAGCCCGAGTTCCCGGGCAACGAGGAGATCGAGCGCCGCTACCGCGCGTACATGCGCTGGAACGCAGCCGTCATGGTGCACCGGGCGCAGAAGCCCGGCATCGGCGTCGGCGGCCACATCTCCACGTACGCCGGCGCGGCCACCCTCTATGAGGTGGGCTTCAACCACTTCTTCCGCGGCAAGGACCACCCGGGCGGCGGAGACCAGATCTTCTTCCAGGGCCACGCCTCCCCCGGCATCTACGCCCGCGCCTTCCTCGAGGGGCGTCTCTCCGAGGACCAGATGGACGCCTTCCGCCAGGAGGCCTCCAAGGCTCCCAACGGCCTGTCCTCCTACCCGCACCCGCGCATGATGCCGGACTTCTGGGAGTTCCCGACCGTCTCCATGGGCCTCGGCCCCATGAACGCCATCTACCAGGCACAGGCCAACCGCTACCTGCACAACCGCGGCATCAAGGACACGTCCGACCAGCACGTCTGGGCCTTCCTCGGCGACGGCGAAATGGACGAGCCCGAGTCGCGCGGCCTGCTCCAGCTCGCGGCCAACGAGAAGCTCGACAACCTGACCTTCGTCATCAACGCCAACCTCCAGCGCCTTGACGGCCCGGTGCGCGGCAACGGCAAGATCGTCCAGGAGCTCGAGGCGTTCTTCCGCGGCGCCGGCTGGAACGTCATCAAGGTCGTCTGGGGCCGCGAGTGGGACGGCCTGCTGGCCAAGGACCACGACAACTCGCTCGTCAACATCATGAACACGACGCTCGACGGCGACTACCAAACCTACAAGGCCGAGTCCGGCGGGTTCGTGCGCGAGCACTTCTTCGGCAAGACCCCGCAGACCAAGGAGCTCGTCGCTGACCTCACCGACGACCAGATCTGGAACCTCAAGCGCGGCGGCCACGACTACCACAAGGTCTACGCGGCATACAAGGCTGCCACCGAGTTCAAGGGCAAGCCCACGGTCATCATCGCCAAGACCGTCAAGGGCTACGGCCTGGGCCCGCACTTCGAGGCCCGCAACGCCACCCACCAGATGAAGAAGATGACGCTGGAGGATCTCAAGAACTTCCGCGACCACCTGCGCATCCCCATCACGGACGAGCAGCTCGAGGCCAACCCCTACGAGCCGCCGTACTACCACCCGGGATCCGAGGCTCCGGAGATCAAGTACCTCCTGGAGCGCCGCCGCGAGCTCGGAGGCTCCGTGCCCCAGCGCCGCAGCAAGCACGCCGAGGTCAAGCTCCCCTCCGAGAAGGTCTACGAGGTGGCCCGCCGCGGCTCCGGCAAGCAGCAGGCCGCCACCACCATGGCCTTCGTCCGCATCCTCAAGGACCTCATGCGGGACAAGGAGTTCGGCAACCGCATCGTGCCGATCATCCCGGATGAGGCGCGCACCTTCGGCATGGACGCGTTCTTCCCGACGGCGAAGATCTACAACCCCAAGGGCCAGAACTACCTCTCCGTGGACCGCGAGCTCATGCTGGCGTACAAGGAGTCCCCGCAGGGCCAGATCCTCCACGCAGGCATCAACGAGGCCGGCTCCATCGCAGCCCTGACCGCGATCGGCACGTCCTACGCCACGCACGGCCAGCCGCTCATCCCGGTCTACGTCTTCTACTCGATGTTCGGCTTCCAGCGCACGGGCGACGGCATCTGGGCCGCTGCCGACATGATGGCCCGCGGCTTCATCATCGGCGCCACCGCAGGCCGCACAACGCTCACGGGCGAGGGCACGCAGCACGCTGACGGCCACTCGCACATCCTGGCCTCCACCAACCCGGCGGTCGTCTCCTACGACCCGGCCTACGGCTACGAGATCGGCCACATCATCCAGGCCGGCCTCGAGCGCATGTACGGCGGCAAGCACGAGGACCCGAACGTGATGTACTACATCACGGTCTACAACGAGCCGATCACTCAGCCCGCTGAGCCGGAGAACCTCGACGTCGAGGGCGTGCTCAAGGGCATCTACCTCCTCAAGAAGTCCGAGGCGAAGGGCCCGAAGGCCCAGCTGCTCGCCTCCGGCGTCGCTGTGCCGTGGGCTCTGGACGCTCAGAAGATCCTCGCCGACGAGTGGGGCGTCTCCGCTGACGTCTGGTCTGTCACGAGCTGGACGGAGCTGCGCCGCGACGGCCTGGCTGCCGAAGAGCACGAGTTCACCACGGGCGAGAAGCGCACGCCGTTCGTCACCAAGCAGCTTGAAGGGGCCGAGGGCCCCGTCATCGCGACGACGGACCACATGCACGCCCTGGCCGATCAGATCCGCCCGTTCGTTCCCAGCGACTACGCAACCCTGGGAGCTGACGGCTTCGGCTTCGCGGACACCCGTGCCGCGGCTCGCCGCTTCTTCAAGATCGACACCGAGTCGCTCGTCGTCAAGACGCTCCAGCTGCTGGAGCGCCGCGGTGAGGTGCCGGAGGGCACGACCCGCACGGCGTACGACAAGTACCAGATCAGCGACGTGAACAAGGGCACCACCGGCAACGCCGGCGGCGAAGCCTGAGTCTGACGAGGATCCCGCCTCGCATGAGTGCCGCAGTGCCTTCTGAGAAGAAGGATCCCACTGCGGCACTCTTGCGTTCACACCTCGGCCGGATGTCCACGCTTGCCCTGACCCGGCTGGAGGAGCAGCTCAGCTGGTTCAAGGCGCTGCGCTCCGATGAGCGCTCTCAGCTCGGGCTGATCGCCCAGAGGGGCATCGCGGCCTTCCTCAACTGGTACGAGCAGCCCTCGGAGGACGCCTGGATCGTCGCAGACATCTTCGCGCACGCGCCGAGCGAGCTGACCCGGTCGATCAGCCTGCAGCAGGCCCTGCAGCTCACCCGGGTCGTGGTGGACACGGTGGAGGACTACACCCCGGGCCTCATGGACTCGGAGTCGGTTCCCGCCGTGCGAGAGGCCGTGCTGCGCTATTCGCGGGAGGTGGCCTTCGGCGTCGCTGACGTGTACGCCCGGGCCGCGGAGTCTCGCGGGGCCTGGGACACGCGCCTGGAGGCCCTCGTCGTCGACGCGATCCTGCGCGGAGAGAATTCCGATGCCCTCCGCAGCCGCGTCGCCGCAGTGGGTTTCACGCCCAGCCTGCCGGTGACGATCAGGGTGGGCCGGGCGGCGCTCGATCCCCAGCCGATGGCCCTCCAGTCGGTTCGACGCCGGGTGGCCGCTCACAGCGCTGACTCGCTCGTGGGGGTGCAGGGCGATCGGCTCATCCTCGTCATGGCGGGCGTCGCCCAGCCGGAGCGCTCTCTGGCGGCCGTGGCCGAGTGCTTCGGGCCGGGGCCGGTGGTGTACGGGCC
>JAGLBH010000167.1 GCA_018260285.1 Arthrobacter sp.
GCGTGTTCTTGAGGCTCGGGCTGACCTCCTTCGGCGGGCCCGTGGCGCATCTCGGAGCCTTCCGCACCGAGCTGGTCGAGCGTCGGGGATGGCTCACGGACGGGGAATACGCGGACCTCGTGGCCCTCTGCCAGTTCCTGCCCGGGCCCTCGTCGAGCCAAGTGGGGTTCGGCGTCGGTCTCCACCGGGCGGGCGCGCGCGGCGCGCTGGCGGCCTTCCTGGCCTTCACGCTGCCCTCTGCCCTCCTCATGATCGCGCTCGCCTCTGGGGCACAGCTCTTCACGGGGCCGCTTGGCGAGGGGGTGCTCTCCGGTCTGAAGATCGTGGCCGTGGCGATCATCGCCCAGGCGGTGCTCGGCATGTCGCGAAGCCTCACACCCGACCGTCAGCGTGCCGCGATCGCCGCAGCGGCGGCCGCAGCTGCCCTGCTCGTGCCCGGATCGCTCGGACAGGTCGCGGCCATCGCGCTGGGAGCGATCGCGGGCCTGATCCTCTGCACAGGGACGGACAGCGCTGAGGGCGGCACGCTTCGCTTCCCGGTCTCGCGGCGGGCCGCCGTCGCCTGCCTGGGGCTGTTCCTCGCCCTGCTGGCGGGAGCGCCGCTGGCCGCCCAGATGACCGGCAGTGGAGCGATCGCTCTCTTCGACGCGTTCTTCCGCGCAGGGTCGCTCGTCTTCGGCGGGGGCCACGTGGTGCTGCCGCTCCTCCAGGCGGAGGTCGTGGAGACCGGGTGGGTCAGCAGCGCGGAGTTCCTCACCGGGTACGGGGCCGCTCAGGCCGTTCCCGGTCCCCTCTTCACGGTGGCGGGCTACCTCGGCGCCGTGTCCCAGACCGGTCCAGGAGGGGCTCTCGGCGGAGCGATCGCCCTCTCGGCGATCTTCCTGCCGGGCTATCTCCTGCTCCTCGGCGTCCTGCCCTTCTGGTCCTCCCTGAGGGGCCGCTCCTGGGCGCAGGCTCTCATGCGCGGGGCGAACGCCGCCGTCGTCGGAATCCTGGCCGCCGCCCTGTACACGCCGGTGTTCACGACGGCGATCACCGGGCCAGGGGCGTTCAGCCTCGCGGTGGTCAGCTTCGTGCTCCTCGTCTCCTGGAAGCTCCCGCCATGGGCGGTGGTCATCGCGGGCGCGGCCGGGGGCGCGGTGCTCCGGATGGCCGGAATGCACTGACGTCGCCGCGCTCCCCTCCAGGCCTCAGCGGGTCGTGAAGAACGCGACGGCGGAGGCTGCCGCGACGTTGAGCGAGTCGATCCCCTCCGACATGGGGATGACCACATGGCGGTCGACGGCGTCGAGCACCTCGGCGCTCAGCCCCGGCCCCTCCGAGCCCAGGAAGAGGGCGAGGCGCTCCCCCGGCTCGAGCCGGCTGGCGAAGGCGTCGATCGGCTCGGCCCTCGCCGTCAGCGCGAGCGCCGCCGTGGTGAACCCGGCCTCACGCAGACGGGCGATGTCACCGGGCCAGCTCTCCGCACGGGCGAACGGCAGGGAGAAGACGGTCCCCATCGAGGTGCGGATGGCTCTGCGGTACAGGGGATCCGCGCATCGCGGGGAGAGCAGCACGCCGTCGACATGGAGGGCGGCCGCACTGCGCATGATCGCGCCGATGTTCGTGTGGTCCACGACGTCCTCGACGACGGCGATCCGTCGCGCGCCGTCCAGCAGCTCGGGCACGGACGGAAGAGGCCTGCGCTTCATGCTCGCCAGCGCGCCCCGGTGCAGGTGGAACCCGGCGATCTTCTCAAGGGTCCTCTCGGAGCCGACGAAGACCGGTACATCGGGGAACGCAGCCAGGCGCTCTTCCAGTGCAGGCAGGTGCTTCTCCGCGAGGAAGAAGGAGCGCGGCTCATAGCCGGCATCCAGGGCGCGTTCCACGACGAGCGTGGTCTCGGCGATGAAGCGGCCCTGCTCCACGTCCTGCCTCTGGCGCAAGGCGGCGTCCGTCAGGCGCGCGTAGTCCTCGAGCCCCGGGACGGCCGAGGGGTCCGACTCGTCGGACAGGCGTATCAGGTTCATGCCACCAGTTTCTTGATCATGACCGCCAGAGCCACGAGGCCCAGAAGAATGATGACGGCGCGGAGGACTGCGGGTGAGAGCCTCTTGGCGATGCGGCCGCCGAACGTCCCGCCGATGAAGCTCGAGACGGCGATGACGAGCACCACGGTCCAGTTGATGCGGTCGAACGCGAGAAGGATGTAGCTCGCGGCCGCCACGAGGTTGACAAGGAGCACGAGGAAGTTCTTGAGGGCGTTCTCCGGCTGAATGCCCACGGCCAGGAAGATGCCCAGCACGCCCATGAGCAGCACGCCCTGGGCCGCGACGAAGTACCCTCCGTACACGCCCACGAGGAAAACGAGGAGCACGGTCAGCGGGGTGACCCGCGGGCGGGCTGCGGACGGCTCGGCCTCATCTGACGGGGTCTCCCCTGAAACGGCCAGGCGTCGTCGTCGCTCCTGCACTGCGGCGGCGAGCCGCGGCTGGAACGCGACGCAGAGGATCGCCACGACGATGAGCATCGGGGAGACGTATCCGAAGACCGACTCCGGCAGGTGCAGGAGGAGGGATGAGCCGACGATCCCGCCGAGCAGCGAGGCCGGGGCGAGGACGCGCAGGATCGGCCCCACACGGCGCAGCTCCTGCCGGTAGGCGAGGACCCCCGAGACGTTGCCTGCGATGAGGCCCATCGCGTTGGACATCGACGCCGAGATCGGCGGAACGCCGAGAGCCACGAGGACCGGGAAGGAGACGAGTGTCCCCGAGCCGACGACGACGTTGATGCCGCCCGCCCAGAGCCCCGCCAGCGCGATGAGCAGGAGATCGACGGGGCTCATGCGGGCTTAGCGGCGCGCGGTGGCGAAGCGACGTCCGTTCTCCACCGTGAGCTCAAGGGGGAGGTCGAACGCGGCGGTGAGGTTCTCGGAGGTGAGCACCTCGTCAATGGGGCCGGACGCCACGGCCTTGCCCTCCTGGAGGAGCAGAGCATGGGTGAAGCCCGGCGGAACCTCCTCGACGTGGTGGGTCACCACGACCATGGCCGGTGAGTCCGGGTTCCGCGCGAGATGGGTCAGACGGGCCACGAGGTCCTCGCGGCCGCCGAGGTCGAGTCCGCCGCCCGGCTCGTCGAGGAGCAGGATCTCCGGGTCCGTCATGAGGGCGCGCGCCACCTGGACGCGCTTCTTCTCCCCCTCGGAGAGCTGGCCGAAGGAGCGGTTGAGGAGGGTCGAGACGCCCCACTGCTCGAGGAGCATGAAGGCGCGGCGCTCGTCGAAGCGCTCGTACTCCTCGCGCCAGCGGCCGGTCACGCCATACGCGGCGGTGACGACGACGTCGAGGACCTTCTCCTGGGCCGGGATGTGGCCCATGAGGGCCGAGGAGGCCAGTCCCACACGGGGGCGCAGCTCGAAGACGTCCACCGCGCCCAGGCGCTCCCCGAGGATCTCCACGGTGCCGCTCGTGGGGTGCATGCGGGAGGCGGCGATCTGGAGGAAGGTCGTCTTGCCTGCGCCGTTGGGGCCCATAACCACCCAGCGCTCTCCCTCCCGGACGGTGAGAGAAAGGGAGTCAAGCAGCTTCTTGCCGCCGCGAACCACGGAGACGTCTTCAAAGGAGAGCACAACAGTCATACCCCCCACATTAGCGCGGCTTTCGCTAGCCTTGGGGGATGACCTCCACTCCCCTCCCCTGGCGCGCATCCTGGTTCAGCCTCGACCTCACCCCTGCGGAGAGCCTCCGATCCCGGCTGGAGGACTTCGCTGCTCAGCACGAGGGCACTCTCGCGAGCCACTCTGCGGGGCCTTCGCCGTCAGGGCCTGGCCTGCAGGCCTTCTCCGTGAGCGGCCGGGGCGACGCCGAGGCCGCCCGCACCGCATTCACCAGCCTGATCCGCGAGGAGGCTCCAG
>JAGLBH010000168.1:0-232 GCA_018260285.1 Arthrobacter sp.
ATCATCCCATCCGTCTCTGTCGGGGCAACACCCGCCCCAGCCCGGCCCTCCGCCGCTGCGGGGTCCCCAACCGGCCCGGATGCCGCACCCCCCCGGCCTGTCCTAGCGGCACTTTCCCTGTCCCGCCCCTTGCGGAGCTGCCCATGAAGCTCAGCTGTCCCGGCATTCTGCCCCGGACCCACGTGGATGATGTCTGAGCGAAGCCTGCCGGGCCGCCCCCCCCTGTGGCTTT
>JAGLBH010000168.1:242-3866 GCA_018260285.1 Arthrobacter sp.
CCGGGTGCGCATCCGCAGTGCACCCAAAATCCCGGGTGCGGAGCGCACGGGAGCCTGCTCTGGAGGAAGGCAACTTGCTGGTGTGGCCTCTGAATGGAGGGGAGCCTCCAAGGTGACGGGTGGTGTGCTGGTCCGGAGCCGCTTCGGAGGCTGATCTGGACCTGCGCCGCGGCCTAAACCCCCGGCTCTTCCATATACCCCTGCAATTTCCGGGGGTGTATGGAATTGGCGGGGGTGGATGGACTTGGACCCCCTCTTTCTTGGGGGTGCTCGGCGATGTGCCCCCGAGATTCCGGGGGTGCAGTAGTTGGGCACCTTATTTCTCGGGGGTGTACTGACTGGGCCCCCTATTTTTAGGGGGCTCTTCTCGCTGGACCCCCTGGATTCCGGGGGTGCATGCGCAGGGCCCCCAAGATTTCGGGGGTGGAGCGGAGGGGGTCTGCTCTGGAGGGAGGCAACTTGCTGGTGTGGCCTCTGAATGGAGGGGGCCTGTCCCGTGACTGGCGGTGTGTCGGTCCGGTGCTGCTTCGGAGGCTGCTCTTGACCTGCGCCGAGGCCTACACCCCCGGCTCTTCCATAAACCCCTGCAATTTCCGGGGGCGTATGGAATTGGCGGGGGTGCAGCGAGGCAGGATGCTTGGCAGACAGCCGGTGAAGAGGGGGCAAGCCAGCTGCGCGGAGCAACAGGCCAGGCAGCCAAAGGGCTGGGTGGCCAAGCGGGCCAAACGGGCCCCGGCGTCGTGCCTTCGCGGCCGCGCCCTGCCCCGCGCCCCCGCATGCAGGAAGGCCCCGAGCCGAAGCCCGGGGCCTTCCTGGTCTCTCAGTGGAGCAGACGTTCAGTCAGCAGATGCTTACTTGAGCGT
The DNA here is from genome assembly GCA_018260285.1 of Arthrobacter sp. GTDB lineage: Bacteria > Actinomycetota > Actinomycetes > Actinomycetales > Micrococcaceae > Falsarthrobacter. The sequence continues at coordinate 1,106 of JAGLBH010000168.1, forward strand.
GTCCTTGATGTCTTCGCCGACCTTCTTGACACCGGCAGCAAGCTGGTCGCCGTGGCCCTCAGCCTCAAGGCTGGGGTTGTCCGTGGCCTTGCCAGCGGCTTCCTTCGCCTTGCCAGCGATGTCCTGGGCAGCGTTGCTGATCTTGTCTCCGAGTCCCATAATGAACTCCTTCCCGGTTCCTGCGAGAGAACCACTGAGCGGATGATGTGTCTACTCTAGACATGCCACTCTGGGTGTTGCCTGTAATAGTCCTCCTAATTGACCGGATGCCCCGGACCGAACCCCGGATCGCTCCCGTTGCCTCCGCCCCCGCTGTCTCCGCCCGCTCGCCCCGATCACGAGGGAAATGTTGTTCCCCCGGTTCCCCTCTATTCATTGCGCTGTGGTGAAATTGACCTTGTGCTGACCACAGAACACCCGCCGGCAAGCCAGACTCTCATCCACATCAGCGATGTGCACTTCACGGGAGACGGATCCCCGCTCTACGGGGCCGTGGACTCGGAGGGCTCGTTCTCTGCCATGCTGCAGGGCCTCGTGGAGAGCGGCCAGAAGGCGCGAGCCCTGATCTTCACAGGGGACCTCACCGACGAGGGCGAGTCTCCCGCCTACGACCGCCTGAGGGCGCTCGTCGAGCCGGCCGCCGAGAAGATGGGCGCCGAGATCATCTGGGTCATGGGCAATCACGACAAGCGTCCCGAGTTCCGTGAGCGCCTCCTCGACCGCGGTCGCGGCACGGAGCCCTTCGACGAGGTGCACGACCTGGACGGCCTCCGCGTCGTCGTCCTCGACTCCACGGTGCCCGGATACCACTACGGCGAGCTGAGCGAGCATCAGCTGGCGTGGCTTGCCGGCGTCCTGGAGACGCCCGCCCCCCAGGGCACGATCATCGCCATGCACCACCCGCCCGTGCCCGGCGTCCAGCCGCTCACCCAGCTTGTGGAGCTTCGGGGCCAGCGCGCCTTCGCCGAGGTGGTGCGCGGCAAGGACGTCCGCGCCATTCTCGCCGGGCACCTCCACTATTCGTCGTTCGCCATGTTCGCCGGGGTTCCGGTGTCGGTCGCGTCGGCCACCTGCTACACCCAGGATCTCGTGGGAGAGGTGAACGACGACGGCGTCCGCAGCACTCGAGGCCGCGACATCCATCAGTCGTACAACCTGGTGCAGATCTACGAGGACACGGTCGTCCACGCAGTGGTGCAGCAGGGCGGCGGCCGGGACGTGGGCGAGCCCGTCGACGCCGACGAGGTGGCCCGCCGGCTCGCAGACGCCGGTCTGGTCATCCGCGAGCCGGGGAGCGCCTCGGCGTAGTCCGGGCGCCCCCTCGCACCCGCCGCCTCGGCCTAGCGGCCCTGCGCGTCCGGCTTCTCCCAGGGAGCCGGGACCGGGAAGTAGGCCTCGAGGAAGCTGAGCACCTTCTCCTGCCGCTCCTGCGCGGGAACCTCCGGGAAGCTGCCGTCGTTGAGGCAGAAGAAGTCCCTGTTGCGCTTGCGCAGCAGCTTGGAGAGCATGTCCAGCCCGGAGTACATGGTGGTGTCCACGTAGCTCACCTTCGCCCCGACCTTCTGCACCGAACGCCCCGTGAGCAGGGTGTAGTAGTGGTAGAGCGAGTTCGTGACGGAGATGTTGTCCTTCTGGCGGAATCGGCTGCTGTAGGTCTGCACGAACTGCTCCGCGAAGGCCTCCCGCATCTCGCGCAGAATGGAGACGCGCAGCGGCGCCGCCGTGTGCTCGAGGTGCCGCGTGGTGATCCGGCCGAAGCGCTCGAAGAGCAGGCGGCGGTTCACGCGGGCCGCGTTCTCGAACCCCGAGCGGTCCAGGTGGTTGTCGCCCAGGCCGATCCGGGTGTCCGCCTCGATGAACTTCGTGATGCCGCCCGGGGAGAAGAACATGTCCGGGCCGAGGGGGCGGCCGAAGAACATGTCGTCGTTCGAGTAGAGGAAGTGCTCGCTCAGCCCCGGGATGTTCTGCAGCTGCGCCTCGATGGCCTGCGAGTTGAAGACGGGCAGCACGGAGGGGTCCTCGAAGTGGTCAGAGGCCCGGATGATGCGGATGTCCTCGTGCTCTGCGTTGAGCCACGCGGGCACGGGGGAGTCCGTGCAGATGTAGATGCGCCGGATCCAGGGGGCGAACATGTGCACAGACCGCAGCGCGTATTTGAGCTCGTTGATCTGGCGGAAGCGGGCCTCGGCGTCGTCGCCCTCGCCGACCACGGCGTTCTCCATGAAGGAGGCGCGGTAGCGCTGGAAGTCGGCGTCGTTGCCGTCCACCCAGGAGAAGACGATGTCGATCTCGAAGTTGATGTCCGTCGCGTGGTCCGCGAACATGTTCTCGATCGTGGGCCAGGTGCGGCCGAATCGCTCGACCGTGCCGCGCACGGCCTCCGCCGCGGGAATCGTGCGGCGGGTGATGGAGTTCTCGATGGGCAGGTGCAGCTCTTCGCCCTCCCAGCGCCACAGCTCCACCTGCACGCCGGTGCCCTGCCCGTACTCGAGGCTGCCGGCGGGGTCGAGCCGCGGGCGGTAGAGGCGGAACATGCGGGCCTTGCTCGTCGCCGAGAGGCGGCCGTCCGCCACGAGGAGCGCCTCGGTCTTCTTGGCGTCCACCGTCATGGAGTAGAAGGGCTCGTGGGCGCAGGCGAGCGCGAGAGCCTTCCGCAGCTCCTTGCGCATGGACCAGTCCACCGCGATGACGGGGCGGGCGTCGTTGCCGCGCACCAGCAGGTAGCTGATCCCGGCGTCGTCGAGCACGTCGCGGACGAAGA
>JAGLBH010000169.1 GCA_018260285.1 Arthrobacter sp.
CCGATCGCGGAGAGGAGCGCGGGGGTGAGCGTGAGGGCCACGAGCACGGCCACGGCGATCGTGGCGGCGCCCACCAGGCCCATGACGCCGAGGAACGGAATGCCGGAGATCGTCAGCGCGGCGAGCGCGATGATGACCGTGAGGCCCGCGAAGGTCACGGCGTTGCCTGCGGTGCCGACGGCGAGGGCGATGGCCTCGACCTTCTCCTCCCCGCGGGCCCGGTTCATGCGGTAGCGGTTGACGATGAAGAGCGAGTAGTCGATCCCGACAGCCAGACCGAGCATGGAGCCCAGGGACAGGGAGACCGAGGAGAACTGGAAGACCCCGGAGAGGGCCACCGTGCCGCCGAGGCCCACGGCCACGCCGATGAGGGCGGTCAGGAGGGGCAGGCCGGCGGCCACGAGCGTTCCGAGCATGATGAAGAGCAGGAGGCCTGCCAGGGCGACGCCGATGATCTCGCCCGGCCCGGCGAGGGAGGGAGTCTGGGGGTTGAGCTCCTTGGAGTACTCGACCTGCAGGCCGGTGCTCTTGATGGTGTCGCCAGTCGCCTTGATGGCGTCCAGGTCCTCCGTGGAGAGGGACTCGGCGGGGCGGTTGAAGGAGACGGGAACCGTGGCGACCTTGCCGTCCGAGGAGACGAAGCGCAGGCCCTCCGTGGAGTCCAGCTTCTTCTTCGAGGCGGCCACCTGGGCGGCGCCGTCGTTGAGCTTCTTCTGGGCGTCGTCGAGCTGCTTGCGGCTGGCGTCGATCTTGGCCTGGCCGGCATTGAGCTGCTGGACGTTCGGGGCGATCTGGGCCTCAGTGGCGGCCGCCTGCTCTGTGGCGCCGGAGGCCTTGAGCTGGGCGATCTGGGCGAGCGTGGGGGCCAGCTGCTTGCGCCCGGCGTCGATCTTCGCCTGAGCGGCGGCCAGGTCCTTGCGCCCGGCGTCGATCTTCGCCTGGCCCGCCTTCTGCTGGGCGGGGAACTCGGCGATCTTCTTCTTGCCGTCGTCCATCTGCTGCTGCGAGGTGAAGGGGTTCTGGACCGACTCGACGTAGCTCTTCTTCTCGAGCTCGGCGATGGCCTTCTGGACGGCGCTCTTCTGCTCCGAGGTGATGGGCTTGTCCGAGATGAGGGCGATCTGGCCCCGGCCGCCGGAGGCGGAGGGCAGATCCGTCTTCAGGCGCTGGAGCGTCTGGTAGGACTCGGACTGGGGGAGGGAGAACTCGTTGACGAACGGCTGCTTGAACACAGCGGCCGCGCTTCCGATCCCCAGCAGGAGAACGAGCCACACAGCGATGAACGCCGCCTTGTGCCGTGCCGCGCTGCGTCCGAGACGGTAGAGGAAGGAAGCCATGCGTTGATTATTCTCCGAGCTTGGGGGTGGCGCCGGGGTCCGCAGGAGGGAAGAGCTCCGCGAATCCGGTGAAGTAGATGTTGAGCATGCGCTGAACGGTCTCAAGGAGTTTCGGCCCGAGCTCCACGGACGGGTCCCGCCGGACGGCCGCTGCCAGCTCATCGCACGTGATGCGCGCGCTGGAGGCGATCGCTGAGACCAGGGCATGGAGCAGAAGCGGGTCGACCCCCCTGAAGCGGCTGCTCAGCGCCTCAAGGAGGGTGTTCTCGAATTCTACCCAGCCCTGGAGCGTGTAGCGGTGGACCTCCGGGTGCTCCGCGGCCAGGCCGTGCATGTGGATGATCGCCTCGAGCTGGGCGGCCGGGGTGGAGCTGAAGATCGAGCCGATGCTCAGGAGCACCTCGAAGAGCGGAGTGTCCGCAGACTGGTCCACGATGATGCGGCGGACCTCGGTGTTGAAGTGCAGCGCCGGCTCCAGGATGGCCGCCGGAAGGGTGGGGAAGTAGTTGAAGAAGGTCCTGCGCGAGCACCCGGCCAGGTCTGCCACCTCATTGGCGGTGAAGTTGCCGTAGCCCCGGGTGGCGAGCAGGTGGCGCGCTGCGTCCAGGATGGCCTGGCGGGTGTGCTGCCGGTTCTGCTCCCGCTTGGAGATCGACGCGCTGTCAGGGGATGAGGGGGTAGGGGAGTGTCCGTGATTCACAATGAGACCATCCTACCAAATAAATGCACTGAGTGCAAGATAAGTGCCTCGAATGCCGCTTCCGAGACGAGGTTGACTATACCGCTTCCGTGCTGTTTTGGAAAGATGGCCAACCTCTCAACTATACCGGGGCGAAGGGCCTGCGAGGGTGTTCTGCCCACACGCGCCGGGGTGTTCGACCGCTCCCTGCTGAAGCGGAATAATAGAAAACAGATCACCTTCAACGACGAGGAGAACCATGTCAGACCGCCAGTCATTCCACGCTTCACAGGCTGGAGGGCGCACCGCACCCCAGGCCCCGGCACACGACGACCTGAATTTCACCGCCGACGTCGAAGCGCAGGTGCGTGACTGGCTCAAGACAGCCTCGACGATTCCTGCCGACTCTTCGGCGCAGCAGCTCGCAGACCTCCTCAAGGACCCGGACGGCCTCGGTTTCACCGTCGGATTCGTCGACGGCGTCATCCGCCCCGAGGACGCCCGCGTCGCAGCCCGCAAGCTCGCCGAGCTCGCGCCCCGCGCCCCGAAGTTCCTCCCCTGGTACATGCGCAGTGCCATCCAGGCTGGCGGCCTTGTCGGCCAGGCCGGCCGCGCAGGCGCCGGCGTCGTCGTCCCCGCAGCCCGGAAGGTCCTCCGCGAGATGGTGGGCCACCTCATCGTCGACGCGAGCGACGAGAAGCTCGGCCCCGCGATCTCCCACCTCAAGGAGCGCGAGGGCATCCGCCTGAACATCAACCTTCTCGGCGAGGCCATCCTCGGCGCGGGCGAAGCCGCCCACCGCCTCGAGGGCACCCGCAAGCTCCTCGCCCGCCCGGACGTGGACTACGTGTCCATCAAGGTCTCCTCCACGGTCACCCCGCACAACCCGTGGGCGTTCGACGAGGCCGTGGACCACGTGGTCCAGTCCCTCACGCCGCTCTACACGCTGGCCGCCGAGAGCACCACCCCCAAGTTCATCAACCTGGACATGGAGGAGTACAAGGACCTCGGCATGACGATCGAGGTGTTCCAGCGCATCCTCGACCAGCCGCAGTTCAAGCGCCTCGAGGCCGGCATCGTGCTCCAGGCCTACCTCCCGGACGCCCTCGGCGCGTACTTCAACCTCCTCGAGTGGGCCACGAAGCGCGTCAACGCGGGCGGGGCTCCCATCAAGATCCGCCTCGTCAAGGGCACCAACCTGCCGATGGAGGTCGTCGAGGCCTCCCTCCACGACTGGCCCGTCGCCACGGTCGGCTCCAAGCAGGACGCGGACACCAACTACAAGCTCGTCCTCGACCACGCGCTGCGCCCTGAGAACACGCGGGCCGTGCGCATCGGCGTCGCCGGGCACAACCTCTTCGACGTCGCCTTCGCCTGGATTCTCGCAGGCAAGCGCGGCGTGCGCGACGGCATCGAGTTCGAGATGCTCCTCGGCATGGCCAGCGGCCAGGCTGAGGCTGTGCGGCGCGACGTCGGAGGGCTCCTCCTCTACACGCCGGTCGTGCACCCGCAGGAGTTCGACGTCGCCATCGCCTACCTGATCCGCCGCCTCGAAGAGGGCGCGAGCCAGGACAACTTCATGTCGGCCGTCTTCGAGCTCGACAAGAACGAGGAGCTCTTCCAGCGCGAGAAGCAGCGCTTCGTCGCCTCCCTCGAGGCGCTCATCGCGGACCGCGAGACGGTTCCCGGCCCGGCCCGCACGCAGGACCGCGCCCAGGGCATCGAGGGCTCGGGCCGTCCCGCGACCTCGCTCGTCGACGGCGGACGCGAGGGCTCCGAGGGCGCTGCCGCCTCCTTCGCCGCGGCTCTGCCGTTCGAGAACGAGGCCGACACC
>JAGLBH010000016.1:0-17194 GCA_018260285.1 Arthrobacter sp.
GTTCCTGCGGTGACGAGGAAGACGGCAGGGCCGAACCGGCTGACAGGAGCCACGCCGGCCACCGAGAAGGTCAGCTTCTCCCCCGAGAACTCCTTGAAGGGCGGCGGGAAGACCTCGCGCCGACCGGCCCGGAAATCGCTCGCCTCCGGGCGGCAGTAGGGGACGGGGAGAGACTGGAAGACGAGGGTCTTCTTCAGCTCGGGCACGTCAATGTGCTTGGGGGTGAGGCCTCCGCGGAGAACATTGTCGCTCGTCGCCATGACCTCCACGCCGAAGCCCTTGAGGTAGGCGTGCAGATTGCCCGCAGGCAGGTAGATCGCCTCTCCGGGGGCCAGGCGCACTCGGTTGACGAGGAGGGAGACGAGTGCGCCCGGATCTCCGGGGTACTCGCGGACGAGATCTTCGAAGGTCCTCAGCTCTGCGGTCCACTCGCTGAGTGCTCCCTCGGCGAGGTCCCGTCCGGCCAGGGCCGCGGCGATGTCCTCCGCCGCCCGAGGAGAGGACTCCGAGGAGAGGGCGCACTCGAAGGCGGCCTCCAGCCCGCGGGCCTCGTCGTCGCTCTCAAGCGCAGCGGAGATCTCCCCGAGGGACTGTCGGCCTGCAGAGCCCTCAGGCAGCACGGCGGCAAGGGCCTCGAGGAGGCCCCGCGTGCGCTCCGGGTCGCGGAACCCGGAGAGCGCGTCGAAGTCCGTAAGCGCCACGATCATCTCGGGCTTGTGGTTGCGGTCCTTGTAGTTGCGCTCCGGCGCGTCGAGGGGGACGCCCGCTGCCTCCTCGGCCTCAAAGCCCGCAGCGGCCTGCTCCAGGCTGGGATGGACCTGGAGGGAGAGCGGCTTCTCCGCCGCGAGGAGCTTGGTGAGGAAGGGAAGCTGGCCGTACTCGGAGGCGATCTTCGCGCCGAGCAGCCCCCGGGGATCGGACGCGATGTACTGATCCAGCCCGATCTCCGCCCCTTCGCGCTCCACAGCGGACGGGCTTCCGGGGTGTGCGCCGATCCACATCTCAGCCTGGGGCTCGCCGGTGGGGTCGGCTCCGGTCAGCTGCGGGATGGCTGTGAGGGAGCCCCAGGCGTACTGACGGACGGGGTTGCGAAGCAGGCGCATAGAATTCACGGTCTCCTTGAGGAAGAGGGGCTGCACGTTCCATTGTCGCTGAGAATCTCGGCGAGTGTCGCGTCGTCCTGCTCGCGAGCCAGGCGAGTCAGGTACTCGGGGGTGATTTTCGTGCCGTCCGGAGCCGTGGACTTGGCGGGCAGGGCCGTGGCCGTGCCCTGGGGAAGCGCGCTGACTGAGGCCAGGGACATCGCCACGGGGAGACTCAGCCCGCCGCCGGATGCCGATGAGGAGCCGCCCTGGTCAGCAAGGGTCTTCTTGACGCGCTGGCGAACCTCGTCGAAGTTTGGATAGGTGGAGAAGAGCTGGGGGAAGTCTGGCTCGCCGATCGTCAGCTTGCTCTGCTGCTTTCCCCGGGAGGCGAGCAGCGCATCGGCGAAGTAGCCGACCTGGCCCCGGTCGATGTTGGACTCCATGAGCTTCGCCCCGGCCTCGGCGAGCGCGCCGAAGCGCGTGGCGATGCGCAGGGGAGTGAGCTGCCGAATCATCGACTCCTGGATGCACTGCTGGCGCTTGATGCGGTTGTAGTCGCTCGTGAACTCGCGGGACCGCGCGAACCACTCCGCGTGGTAGCCGTCCAGCCGGAGCTCGCCCGGGGGCATCCACTCGCTCGGCGGGTAGTGCCGCACGGGATAGGTGTTGGGAATCTCCCCTGAGGTGATGGGCACCCAGCCCCCGGAGTTGACGGTCACGCCGCCCATCGCGTCGACGACGTCGCTGAATCCGCCCATGTCCACGAGGATGTAATTGCTGACCCGGATCCCGAGGATCTCGCTGGCCGTCTCCATCATGGCCTGGGCTCCGGCATCAGCGGCGCCGGGATAGAGGGAGGCGTACTTCTCGTTGACCAGCCCGTAGAGGGAGTTGATGATGCACTCGTCCCCGCAGTTGTATCCGTTCGGGTAGACGGAGGCCATCGGGGAGCTCGTGGGGAAGGGGGCGTTCTGCAGATTGCGGGGAATGCTGAAGGTGGCGGAGTCTCCCGTGGCGGCATTGATGCTCAGCACGGAGATGCTGTCTGGCCGGCGGCCCGTGCGGTCGCTGCCCCCGTCCCCGCCGAGCAGCAGGATGTTGTACCGCCCGTCGGTCGGCTCCGCGCGGACTCCGGCATGGAAGATCTTGTCCAGCGCGGAGCTGCCGGTCTGCAGCGCGGTCGAGGCGAAGACGAGCGAGCCGCTCGTGAGCCCGGCGAGCAGAAGGGTGACGAGGACGACGACGCCGCCGCGGGCCCTTGTCATCCTGGCTGGCCGGGCGGCCCGGAGGGTGGCGGCGTAGAGGAGCGCCCAGCCTGCGGCCAGGATCAGCAGACATGCGCTGAGCGCCTGGGACCATCCCGGCGCCAGGAGCAGGTTGAGGAAGGCGCCGCGATGGACAGCCCACAGGACGGCTCCCGCGGCGAGAAGGAGCCAGCAGAGGAGGGTCACGCAGAGGGCCAGGCGGCCGAGCCCACGGGGGCCCGCCATGACCTGGGCCCGGCCGGGCAGGATCGTGGTGAGGCCCAGGAGGCGGAGAGCCCGTGCCAGGGTGGGGGCAGGGCGAGCGAGGCGGGTCTGCCCGGCAGGGCCGGTCGGAGCGGGCCCCGGGGAAGACTCAGCCTCGACGCGCAGCGCGTGAGAGTGCTGCGTTTCGGGGTGCTGCGTCTCAGGCTTCAGCGGACGGCGTGCGATGATCTCCTCGTCTGCCATGAGTAGCCCTACTTCACGCGGCTGCTGAGCCTGGCGCCTTTGTCGATGGCCTGCTGGCGCAGGGCGCGTGAGAAGTCCAGGAGCATGTCGCGCAGGCGGGCGGCGTCGTCGCCCTCTCCGGCCGCGAGCATCCGGGCGGCGAGAAGGCCCGCATTCCGGGCGCCTCCGATCGAGACCGTGGCCACAGGCACGCCTGCGGGCATCTGCACGATCGAGAGGAGGGAGTCCATGCCGTCCAGGGTCGTGAGCGGCACGGGAACGCCGATGACGGGCAGGGGGGTCATCGAGGCGACCATGCCGGGCAGGTGCGCCGCCCCGCCGGCGCCGGCGATGATGACGCGGATGCCGCGCTCGTGGGCGCCGCGGGCGAACTCGACCATGTCCTCAGGCATGCGGTGCGCGGAGACCACGGCAGCCTCGTAGGGGATCTCGAACTCCTCGAGGGCGAGGGCGGCCTGTTCCATGACATTCCAGTCGGAATCAGACCCCATGATGACGGAGACGACGGGCTGCTGAGTCATGTGAAATTCCTAACGATGGGGTTTCTGCGTGAGAGGCCGGACGGGCCTAGAGCGCCGGGTCTGCTGTGCCGAACGCGAGGACGGAGGCGGTCTGCCGTGCCTGCGCGAGGAGGGACTCGAGGTCTGCTGCCCGCCCGATGGCATTGACATGGCCGATCTTTCGGCCGGGCCGAACCGCCTTTCCGTAATGATGCACCTTCACTGTGGGCGCTTGCTGGAGTGCGGCGGGAAGCTGACTGTACGTGTCCTCAACCGTGCCGCCGAGGTAGTTCTTCATGACGGCGACGTCGCAGACCCGCTCAGGCGAGCCCAGCGGAAGGTCGGCCACGGCCCGGAGGTGCTGCTCGAACTGGCCCGTCCGGGCGCCGTCCATGCTCCAGTGGCCCGTGTTGTGGGGCCGCATCGCGAGCTCGTTGATGACGAAGCCCTCGCCCCGTCCGGGGGTCTCGAAGAGCTCGACGGCGAGCACGCCCGTCACGCCGAGCTCGGCGGCGATGGTGCGGGCCGTCTCCTGGGCGCGCTGCGCCACGGAGGGGTCAAGATTCTGGGCCGGCACGATGACCTCGTCGCAGACCCCGTTCGTCTGGATCGTGTGGGCCACGTCCCATGCCTCGATCTGGCCGCTGGGACGGCGGGCCACGAGGGCGGAGAGCTCGCGGGAGAACGTCACGCCCTCCTCGACGAGCAGCTCGTCGAAGTCCTCGAACCACGGGGCTGCCTCCGAGGCCTCGGCGGCCGAGCGGACGAAGAGCACGCCCTTGCCGTCATAGCCGCCCCGGGGGGTCTTGACGACCAGGGGCCAGCCCGTCCGCTCGCCGAAGGCGGTGATCTCCTCGACCGAGGAGACGGCGGCCCAGGCGGGGTTGGGCAGCCCCAGCTCCTCCATGCGCCGGCGCATCGCGAGCTTGTCCTGGGCGTAGAGGAGGGCGGCCGCAGGGGGCTGGACGCTGACGCCCTCGGCCTCAAGAGCCCGGAGGATCTCCTGGGGGACGTGCTCGTGGTCGAACGTCACGACGTCCACCTCTGCGGCGAAGGCGCGGACGGCCTCGCGGTCCGTGCCCGCGCCGAAGGAGGTGAAGGCGCTCGCGGAGGCCGCAGAGACGTCCGGGCCCTCCGCCAGAATGTGCAGCTCAAGCCCGAGCTCGACGGCCGGGGGGCACATCATGCGGGCGAGCTGGCCGCCGCCGATGACTCCGACGCGGCGGGGGAAAGGCTGGGCGGATGCGGAAAGAACGTCATTGCTGTCAGAAGTCACCCTGTAAGCCTATCGGGGTTTGCCAGGCAAAGGGGGATAAACTCAGAGCTTCGTGCAATGTCTCTGCAGCTCGCCCTCGGGGGTCCGCAGAGCTCCCCTGACCGTTGAGGACTGTCTCCTGTGAACTCTCTTGTCGATCGACTCACCGCTCTTGTGCGGCTGTTCTGGCGCGAAGTGGCCAAGTTCGGCGCCGTCGGCGGCGTCGCGTTCGTCATCGACTCGGGCCTGACCTGGATCCTCGTGCACACCCTCATGGAGGGCTCGGACGCCAAGGCCCGCGTCGTCGGCGCCACGGTCGCCACGGTCTTCGCCTGGGTGGCCAACCGCCTGTGGACCTTCCGCCACCGCCGCGCGGAGAACAAGTGGACGGAGTTCGCCAAGTTCCTCCTCGTCAACATCCTGGGGATGGGCGTGGCCGTCGGATTCACCTACGCGTCCAAGTACTGGCTCGGGTTCGAGAACAAGAACGTCATCTGGATGTTCGGCAACCTCGGCATCGTCGTGGCGACGGTCATGCGCTACTTCTTCTACCGCTTCTGGATCTTCAACCAGGAGCTGGACGCGGACCCGGAGTTCCAGGACGATCGCCGCATCCTCTCCGAGTCCGCTCAGCCCCGCTGACCCCGCCCCCTACAGGCCTCGGGCGATCTCCCCGCGCTCGGCCTGGGCGATCCGCTCCGCGTCCGCGCCGGGGTCCGTGATGACGACGACGCCGCGGCCCGCGGACAGCACGGCGCAGACGGCCGCGATCTCCTCTGAGCTCATGGGCCCTTCTGCCGAGCGCCGGTCCAGCACGACTGCCCCTGTGCCCTGGGGGAGCCCCTCGGGGAGGGAGAGCTCGCTGCCCGTCACCGGCTCGAACGGCTGGAAGACGTCCCCGAACCCCGCCACGAGGGCTGCGTAGTCCACGAGGGTCTCGGGCGACTCGGGGAAGCGCGAGGCAAGGCTGCTCTCGTCGTCGTCCCCTCCCGCGGTCCACGTGCGGTCCAGGTCCCCGGCGGGCACCGCGATGGTCCACTCGAACGCGGTGGCGGTGGCGAGGTGCTCGCGGAGGCGAGCCTCGGAGTCGGAGGCCAGGTGGCGCTGTCCGGGCTCGTCGGGGTCGGTCGCGATCACGAGGCCTGCCGCCCACGCCCCGAGAGCCAGCGCCACGGGGCGCCACCCCCAGGAGCACTGGATGTCCAGCCGCTCGCCGGCGGCCGTCTCGAGCTCCTCGGTCAGCAGATTGGCCGTCTTGGCGGCCCAGTTCTCCAGGACGGCCCCCGAGATCTCCCGGCGCGATCCTCCCGGGCCGTAGATGCTCAGGGCGGGGCGGGGGCCGAAGGCCGAGGCGATCTGGGCGGCGGCCTCGTCGGTGCGGCAGGGCTGGGCGGGGCGGCTGGGTGCGGTGATGTCCATGAGGGTCCTCTGGGAGTCTGGGAGAGCGTCGGCGGGTTTGACGGGAGCGACTTACAAGCGTGTAATTAGAGGTGTGAGCCTGTGCCTCAAGCGCACAGGTTACACCGTCATTGACCAATCCAGCTTCAGCCGGTCACAGATGTCTGATCGAGTCTTCCCCCGGGCCCGCTCCCGCCTCCGGGCGGGGCGCACACGGGAGGGGGCGCAGCGCGTCAGTCGTCTGGCTCAGTCCTTCGCCGCCGCGGCAGACGGAGGCCGGCTTCGTGAAAGTCTCGTCAGCTCTTGTCTGTCGACTGCGTTTTTCACGTGTCACCACCGGGAGGAATCCGCATGGGGTACGCACAGACCACTCAGCACTCACAGACCCCTGAGGCGGATGACCATCGGCGCTCGGCCGCCTCTCAGCGCCAGGTCCCGAGCGACTGGTTCGTGGATCCCGTTGACCCGTCGGGCTCCCAGAGCGCCCTCGAAGAGGCTGCCACGGCGTTCCTCGCCGCCCATGAGGCCGGCCTCCTGACGGACTCGGCTCCGCGCCTGCTGAGCGAGGGCTTCGCCGAGACCGTGCGGCCGTCCGGCCACGACCTCGCCTCCGACCGGGACCTCGTCTCGGACGATGAGTTCGCGCCGGTGGCGGACGACGCCGAAGAGGCGGCCTTCAAAGCCACCCTCTGGGACGCGGTGGCCCCGTTCGCCGACGAAGAGGGCGGCGCCCTCGCGTGGCAGGCCCAGGCCCTCTGCGCCCAGACCGATCCGGAGGCCTTCTTCCCGGAGAAGGGCGGGTCCACGCGGGATGCCAAGCGGGTCTGCGCAGGCTGCGGCGTGCGCCAGGAGTGCCTTGACTACGCCCTCGAGAACGACGAGCGCTTCGGCATCTGGGGCGGCCTCTCCGAGCGGGAGCGCCGGCGCATCCGCCGCTCGGCAGACTTCTCCTGACGAGCTCCCGCCACGGGACGCAGCCTCGTCACCAGGGGCCTGCCGCCCGGGCGCCTCAGCGAGGCTGTCCGAAGCGGGGGTCGATCTGCTCGGGGGGAAGCCCCCAGAGCCCGGCCAGCTCGAAGGCGAGCCGGTCCGCGACCACGTCCTTGACGGCCCTCTTCTCCTTCTTTGCCGCGAGCAGGATCGGCCAGCGGTAGAGGAACACGCGCTGCCGCGCAGGGTCGAAGCTCCCCAGGATGGGCGCAGCCCCGTGGCCCGGCGGCAGGTGCTCGTCCGCCAGGGGAGTGTTGAGGGAGAGGACCTCCACGGAGTCCAGCCGCTCGACGAAGACCGAGGGCAGGGCCCCCATCGCGCGCCCCACCGTCTCCGAGAACTCGGCCATCGGGTGAGTCCGCAGGGCGATCATCGAGGGCAGCATCTGCCCCCGGGCGCCCCGGCCGTGGCGGTTGCGACGACGCGGCCTCCGAGGGGTCTGGGGCTCCGTATTCATAGTTCTCAGCATAGAGCCGGTAATCTTCACATCGTGATTGTTTACCGCCACTGCTCAAAGATCGGCTGCTCACAGCCTGCCGTCGCCACGCTGACGTACAGCCATGCTGACCAGACCGCTGTCCTCGGGCCCTTGTCTCTGCAGGCGGAACCCCATACCTACGATCTCTGCCAGCTGCACTCGGACCGCCTGACGGCGCCGCGCGGCTGGGAGATCGTGCGCCTCGCGCTCCCGGACCCGGGGGCGGACCCCCAGGGCCTCACCGCCGTGGCCGACGCCGTGAGCGAGCCCGAGGAGCCTGAGGCCCCCGAGCTCTCGACGGAGGGCCTGCGCCCCCGCTCCTGGCTCAAGCCCCTCTCCCAGCCCTCCGCAGGGCAGGGAGGCCCGGCTGACACGGGGGTCGTGCGCCCCTTCCGCCGCAGCACCCCGCCAGAGCGCCGCTGACCTTCGCCCGCCCCTCTCTTTCTCAGGAGTTCTCATGCTCAAGCCCGAAGACTACAAGGTCGCCGACCTCTCCCTCGCGGAGGCCGGCCGACACCAGATTCGACTCGCCGAGCATGAGATGCCCGGCCTCATGGCCCTCCGAGAGGAGTTCGGAGACTCCAAGCCGCTGGCCGGGGCGCGCATCGCGGGCTCCCTCCACATGACGGTCCAGACGGCCGTGCTCATCGAGACCCTCACGGCGCTCGGCGCCGAGGTCCGCTGGGCCAGCTGCAACATCTTCTCGACGCAGGACGAGGCCGCGGCCGCCGTCGTCGTCGGCTCCGGAACCCCGGAGCGTCCGGAGGGCGTTCCCGTCTTCGCCTGGAAGAACGAGACCCTGCCCGAGTACTGGTGGGCCACCACCCAGATCCTCGTGTGGCCGGGCGCGGACGAGAACCCGGACCTCGGCCCGAACATGATCCTCGACGACGGCGGGGACGCCACGCTCCTGGTCCACAAGGGCGTGGAATTCGAGGCCGCCGGGGGAGTGCCCGCCGACCCGGCCGAGGACGACGAGGACTACTCCTACGAGTACACCGTCATTCTCGAGACCCTTCGCGCGTCCCTCAAGGACAACCCCCAGCGCTTCACCGAGCTCGCCGCGCGCATCAAGGGCGTCACCGAGGAGACGACGACGGGCGTGCACCGCCTCTACCAGCTGGCCGAGGCCGGGAAGCTGCTCTTCCCCGCGATCAACGTCAACGACTCGGTGACCAAGTCCAAGTTCGACAACAAGTACGGCATCCGCCACTCCCTCCCGGACGGCCTCAACCGCGCCACGGACGTGCTCATCGGCGGCAAGGTGGCCTTCGTGGCAGGGTACGGCGACGTCGGAAAGGGCGCCGCCGAGGCCCTCCGCGGCCAGGGCGCTCGCGTCATCGTCTCGGAGGTGGACCCGATCTGCGCGCTCCAGGCGGCCATGGACGGCTACCAGGTGGCGCGCCTCGAGGACGTCGTCGGGGACGCGGACATCTTCATCACGACGACGGGCAACAAGAACGTCATCCGCGCGGAGCACATGCTCGCCATGAAGAACAAGGCGATTGTGGGCAACGTGGGCCACTTCGACAACGAGATCGACATGGCCGGCCTGGCCAAGGTGCCCGGCGTCTCCCGCGTGGAGATCAAGCCGCAGGTCCACGAATGGGTGCTTCCGGGCGGGGAGAAGAGCATCATCGTGCTCTCCGAGGGCCGCCTGCTCAACCTGGGCAACGCGACGGGCCACCCGTCCTTCGTCATGTCCAACTCCTTCGCGAACCAGACGATCGCGCAGATCGAGCTCTACACCAAGCACCGCACGCTGGACGCGGAGGGCCGCCAGGAGTACGAGAACCAGGTGTACGTGCTGCCGAAGATCCTCGACGAGAAGGTCGCCCGGCTGCACCTGAGCGCCCTGGGCGTGCAGCTGACAGAGCTGACGAAGAGCCAGGCGGAGTACATCGGCGTGGACGTGTCCGGCCCGTACAAGCCGGAGCACTATCGCTACTGAGCTCTCCAGTGCTCACTTCTCAGCACAGGGACAGGATGAGGCCATAAACTGTGGGGATGGTTACATTCTCGCAGTCTCATGGCTCTCAGTCCTCTGAGAGCAACCGCCCGGTCGGGCGGCGCGTTGTGCTCCTGGGCCTCTCCGGCGCCTCCGTGGCAGCGTTGGCCGCGTGCACATCCCAGCAGAGTGCGCCCGCGCCGTCCGGCGGCACAGCGTCGTCGTCCCCCGCGAAGACCCCCTCTGCCGCGCCGTCATCCTCCGCCCCGGCCACCGTCACGGTGGCGCCGGCCGACGGGAAGCAGGGCGTCAACCCCGGCACGGGCGTCACGGTGACGGCAGCAGGCGGTCGCCTGTCCAGCGTGGTCCTCAAGGACTCTGCCGGGACTGCTGTGCCCGGAAAGCTCTCAGCGGACGGGACGACGTGGAAGAACACCGAGCGCCTGGCTTTTGACACCGCCTACACGCTCGTCTACACGCCGCAGGGCGGCAAGACCGCGGAGTCGACTTTCACCACCACCCCGAAGGCTCTGGAGGCGGACGCCCTCGTCTCGCCCCGCGAAGGCGCCGTGGTGGGCGTGGGCATGCCCCTGCAGATCACCTTCTCGGAGCCGGTGCTCAACAAGAAGGCGGTGGAGAAGGCCATCACCGTGACGACGAGCTCCGGCCAGACGGGCCGCTTCCGCTGGCTCTCCGACACAGTGGTGCGCTACCGCCCGGAGAAGTTCTGGACCGCGAACTCCACGATCACGGTGGACATGAAGCTCTTCGGCGTGGAGTTCGGCAACAAGATGGTGGGAAACTTCGACGCCGTCCACACGTTCTCCGTGCACAATGTGCGCCATGCCGTCATCAGCGACAAGGATCTCACGCTCCGGTGCTACATCGACGGCAAGCTCGTGAAAACCTTCCCCTCGACCCTGGGCTCTGAGCGCTGGCCGAGCGCGGACGGCATCTTCCCGATCATCGAGCAGGAGCGCCAGACGTGGTTCCGAGCCGAGAGCATCGGCCTCAAGCCGGGGGACCAGGACTACTACGAGGCCTTCCAGTACGAGTGGACCTCCCGCCTGACCTGGTCCGGGGTCTACGTCCACAAGGTGCTGGACCCTGCCCTGCCCTACCTGGGACGCGATCACATCTCCCACGGCTGCGTCGGCCTCTCCTATGAGGGCGCCACCTTCATCTTCAACGAGTTCGATCCGGGCGACATCATCGAGGTCCGGGACACAGGCAACGGCTACGCATCGGAGGACAAGGGCTTCATGGACTGGAACATCGCCTGGGACAAGTACGCGAACGCATGATCCGCAGACTGGGCGGCGCACTCATCGCCGTGTCCTTCCCCGTGGCCGTGCTCGGCCTGGCCATCCGGGCCGCCATGAGCCACGCCTTCCTCGCCTTCGAGTACGGGCGGCCCGGCTTTCCGGCGGACCAGTACGGCTTCACAGCGGACGACCGGATGCTCTACGGGTCCTACGGCCTGGACTATCTCATGAACGACGCCGGCCCCCGCTACCTCGGGGACCTCGTCTTCCCGAGCGGCACCCCGGTGTTCACCCCGGGGGAGGTGAGCCACATGGCCGACGTCAAAGCGGTCATGGGCACGGGCCTCGACGTCGCTCTGGGGCTTGCGGTCCTGTGCCTCGTGCTGGCAGTCCTCCTGCGCCGCCACCCCGGCGTCGTGAGGGGCGGCTTCCGCTGGGGGGCCATCCTCACGGTGGCCGCCGTCGCAGCCCTGGCAGCAGCCGCCGTGACGGGGTGGGAGCGCTTCTTCGCCTGGGTCCACTCGCTCTTCTTCCAGAACGGGACGTGGACCTTCTCCTCGGAGGACACCCTCATCCGCCTCTATCCTGAGCAGTTCTGGATGGACGCTGCGCTGCTCATCGGCGGGGCCATCGCCCTCTCCTGCGCGGCCGCGCTCCTCCTCACACGAGGACGACGCCGGCCGGGCCGCCTGCCGAAGGGCCGCACCGCAGAGGGATAGCAGCCTCGTTCGCGCGCAGGCAGGCCCCGCGCGCTTCCGCCCCGTGCTGCGGCCATGGTCTGGATCGCCAGACGAGGAGAAGAGCGGCTCACAGGGCAACGGGGCGCCGGGAGCACGCTGGTGACGCTGTCGGAGGACCGCTCTGCATCGAGCCAGCCGTCCGTCGCGGCACTATGAGCGGTAGAGCTCCTCGATGACCGGCTCGAAGTCCTTGACCACGATGTTCCTCTTGAGCTTGAGGGAGGGGGAGAGCCTGCCGGAGGCCTCGTCGAAGACCTCGGAGGTCACGGTGAACTTCCGCACCTGCTCGGCACGGGAGACCAGCTCGTTGGCGTAGTCCACCGATGACTGGAGATGAGCCAGGACGCGCTCGTCCTCACAGGCCTGCTCGGGGGTGAGCTCGTGGCCCAGGGTCTCTGTGCTCCAGCGGCTCAGCCCCTCCGGGTCCAGGGCGATGAGGGCTGTCACAAAGGGCCGCCCCTCCCCGAAGAGCACGGCCTGGTCCACAATGCTGTTCTCCCGGATGCGCTCCTCGAGGGGCGCGGGGGCCACGTTCTTGCCGCCCGCCGTGACGATGAGCTCCTTCTTGCGGCCGGTGACCGTGAGGAAGCCCTCGTCGTCGATCTTTCCCAGGTCCCCGGTGGCGAACCACCCGTCCTGGAAGGCCGCCTCGGTGGCCTCGGGGCTGTTCCGGTAGGCCTTGAACACGCCGGCTCCGCGGGCGAGGATCTCCCCGTCCTCGGCGATGCGGATGCTCGTGCCCGGCATGGGCAGGCCCACGGTGCCGATCTTCATGCGGCCCGGCTGGTTGACGCTCAGGGGAGCGGTGGACTCGGTCAGTCCGTAGCCCTCGAGGACGGGGATGCCCGCGCCCCGGAAGAAGTGGGCCAGGCGAGGGGAGAGCGGGCTCGCCCCGGAGACCGTATGGGTCACATGCCCTCCGAAGACGGCGCGCACCTTCCGATACACGAGGCGGTCGAAGATCCCGTGCTTCAGGCGCAGCGCCAGGGAGGGGCTCTCTGCCTTCGAGTACTCGACGGCCGTGTCCGAGGCTGCGGCGAACACGCGACCTGCGCGACCGCTGCCGGCCCGCTTCTCTGCCTGCGCGTAGATCTTCTCGAACACGCGGGGCACGGCCAGGAGGAAGGTGGGCTGGAACGCGGCCATGTCGTCCACGAGGTCGGCGGCGCTCGCGGAGTGCAGCAGCGGGATGCCCCGGTCCACGCAGACGAGCTGGACGCACCGGGCGAGGATGTGGGCCAGGGGCAGGAACATGATGCTCTTGGCCTCAGGCGCCTTGAGGAACTCGGAGAGGAACTCGGAGGCGTTGACGGCGACGACGGACATGTTCCGGTGCGTGATCTCGCACCCCTTGGGCCGGCCCGTGGTCCCCGAGGTGTAGACCACTGTGGCCACGTCGTCGAGCGTGCGGGAGGAGCGCGCGGACTCGAGAGCCTCGTCGCTCACTCCTTCCCCGAGCTCCCACAGACGCTCCAGCCCGCCCTCGTCCAGGGTGAAGAGCTGCAGAGGGGCATCGGGGGCGCCCTGGGCCATGACCGCCTCGTTGCCCGAGGTCCCGGCGATGCCGACGGCGCACGAGGAGTCCTCCAGGATCCACCCGGTCTGGTAGGGGCTGGACGTCTCGTAGACCGGCACTGTGACGGCGCCGGCGAAGAAGACGGCGAAGTCCACGATGGTCCATTCGATCCGGGTGGCGGACATGACGGCCACGCTGTCCCCGGGGCGGACGCCCGCGGCGATGAGCCCCTTGGCCGTTCTCACCACGTCTCGGTGGAACTCAGCGCAGGTGATGTCCCTGTAGCCTCCCTCGGGAAGCTTGCGGACGAACATCACGGCGTCTGGCTCGTCCGCGAGGCGGCGCAACAGCAGATCAGAGGTGTTCCAGGAGGAGGGGAGGTCAGCAGCGAGCGGTGTTGTAGATTCCATCAAGAGGCAAGTCTAGTGACCCGCGACTCGTCTGACGGGGGCCGCCCACCCTGTGGGCGTCAGATCCAGGTGTCGAACCACATCCGCAGGCGCCACTGAGAGTGGTCGATGACCTGAGCCGTCCAGACCGGGTAGAAGAACGCGCTCGTCACCGCCGCGGTGAGGAGGAAGCCCGCCACAGCCCAGCCGGCGATCCGCCGTCGCCGGGGAGTCGTGGCGCTCGAGACGATGAGCGCAAGCGCGTAGACGAGGCACAGGATGAGCCACGGCTCGAAGGACACCGAGTAGAACGTGAACATCGTGCGCGTGGGGAAGGCGAACCACGGCCCCAGTCCCGCCACGACGCCGAGCAGGGCCGCCCCGGCGCGCCAGTCCCTCCGCAGGACCCAGGCGAGGGCCGCGACGACGAGGCTCAGCGCGCCCGCCCACCAGATGACCGGGTTGCCGAGGTCGGTGATGGCCGAGGAGCATTTGACCGTTCCGCACCCGCTGATCCCCTGGGCGTACTCCTCGTAGTAGAAGGAGGTGGGGCGCCCCTGGAAGAGCCACGTCCACGCGCTGGCGGCGTAGTCGTGCGGGGAGCTGAGCTGGTTGTGGAACCGGTATGCGGTCTCGTGGTAGTTCCACCAGGAGGCGAGCCAGTTCGGGGCCCAGGCCGGATGGGGGTGGGTCTCCGCCCAGTGGCGGTTGTACCCGCCGTCGGTGAGGAGCCACCCGAGCCACGTGGACATGTACACGGGCACGGCGACGACGACGGTCTGCCAGAAGGCGTGGACCCCGTCGGCCAGCCAGCCCCCGCGGGGGGAGCGCTCTGCGCTCAGGCGGCCCAGGCGTCGTCGTCGTCCGCAGTCCCACGCCCAGGAGAGGAGGGCGAAGACGGCGATGAAGGAGAGGGCGGACCACTTGACCCCGAGGGCCAGGCCCATGCAGACCCCGCCGAGGAGGCGCCACGGGCGCAGCCGCGGGAGGCGGCCGGCGAGGGCGCGCTCGTCCGCCCAGTCCCTGTCTCGAAGGAGCGCGGAGAAGGAGGCGAAGAGGAAGAACGTGAGGAAGATGTCCAGGAGGGCGGCTCGGGACATGACGAGGCTCATGCCGTCGATCGCGATGAGGAACCCTGCCGCCAGGCCCCAGAGGCTGCTGCGGAAGAGGCGGCGTGCGGTGAAGGCCACAAGCACCACCGTGGCCCAGCCGAAGAGCGCGGGCATGATCCGCCAGCCGATCGCCTGGTCCATGCCGAAAACGGCGAGCCCCGCCGCGATGAGCCACTTGCCCAGGGGCGGGTGCACCACGTAGGAGGGCTCCGCGAGCATGCCGGCATCGCTGCCCTTGAGCCACAGCTCGTTGGCCGTGTCCGTCCACGAGCGCTCGTAGCCCGAGTGAAGCAGGGCCCAGGCGTCCTTGGCGTAGTACGTCTCGTCGAAGATGAGGGCGTGCGGGGTGTTCAGGCCCACAAGACGCAGCGCCAGCGCGAGGAGTGCGATCGCGGCATACGCGGCCGCCCACAGGGGGGTCAGAGGAGGTAGTCGCTTCACAGAGCCATCGTATGCACAGGTTCCGTGATTACCTTGTGAGAGTGAACCCTGAAACTGAGCTCCCAGACACATCTGCCCCGCAGCCGGCCCCCCGACGGGCCTCCGGCGGGCGCATCGTCCTCGCCGGGACCCCTATCGGCAATCTCAAGGACGCCTCACCGCGGCTGAGGGAGATCCTCCAGGGGGCGGACGTCATCGCGGCCGAGGACACCCGGACCTTCAAAAGCCTGCAGCGCGCCCTCGACCTCCAGATCACCGCGCGGGTTCTCTCCCATCACGAGCACAACGAGCAGGCCTCGGCGGAGGGGCTCGTGGAGCTCGCGGCCGCGGGGTCTGAGGTGGTCATCGTGACCGACGCCGGAATGCCCGCCGTCTCGGACCCCGGCTATCGGGTGGTCCACCGTGCGGCCGAGCGCGGCGTGACCGTCACCGCCGTTCCGGGCCCCTCCGCCGTGCTCACCGCGCTCGCTGTCTCCGGGATCCCCTCTGACCGCTTCACCTTCGAGGGGTTCCTGCCCCGCAAGACGGGGGAGCGGCGCGGGGTGCTCTCCGAGCTGGCCGGCGAGCGGAGAACCATGGTCTTCTTCGAGGCCCCGCACCGGATCGACGACATGCTCGAGGACCTCGCCCTCTCCTTCGGGCCGCAGAGGCTCGGCGCCGTGTGCCGCGAGCTGACGAAGATGCACGAGGAGGTCCTCCGCGGCCCCCTGTCCGAGCTTGCCGCGTGGGCCAGTGCGGACAAGGTGAGGGGCGAGCTCGTCGTCGTCGTCGCCGGGGCGACCCAGGCGGAGGCGGAGGTGAGCGGCGACCTGCTCGTGGATGTGGAGACCCTCGTGGCGGCGGGGCACCGCCTCAAGGACGCCTGCGCGGTGGTGGCCGAGCGCCACCGCCTGCCCAAGCGGGAAGTGTACGAGGCCGTTCTGGCCTCGCGCTCCTGAGGCCCGGGGCGCGAGAGCAGCCCCAGGCCTGGACTCAGTGCCTGGGCACTGAACTCATGCTGAGCCCTTGTGCCTGTGCCGCATCGCCGGGACAGGGGCGCGGCATACCCTTCAAGAAAAGACGACACGTTAGAGGAGAGCCATGAGCGCCGTAACCGCCCAGACCGAGAAGACCCTGCTGGAGAGCGTCCCGAAGCAGCTGCTCATCGGGGGATCGTGGAAGGACGGATCGGCCGGCGGGACGATCGACGTCCACGACCCCGCCACGGGAGACGTGCTCGCGACGATCGCCGATGCGACCCCGGAGGACGGAGCCGCGGCCCTCGACGCCGCCTGCGCCGCCCAGGAGTCCTGGAGCCGGACCGCGCCCCGCGAGCGCGGCGAGATCCTGCGCCGGGCCTTCGACCTCCTGACCGAGCGCGCCGATGACTTCGCGCTGCTCATGTCCCTCGAGATGGGCAAGCCGCTGGCGGAGGCCCGAGGCGAAGTGGCCTACGGCGGCGAGTTCCTCCGCTGGTTCTCCGAGGAGGCCCCGCGGATCTCCGGCCGATACGCCACGGCGCCGGACGGCAAGAACCGCCTCCTCGTCAACAAGCGCCCCGTGGGTCCCTGCCTGCTCATCACCCCGTGGAACTTCCCGCTGGCCATGGCCACGCGCAAGATCGCCCCGGCGGTGGCGGCGGGCTGCACGATGGTGCTCAAGCCGGCCACGCTCACCCCCCTCACGGCCCTCGCCTTCGCAGACCTCATGCGCGAGGCGGGCCTGCCGGACGGCGTGCTCAACGTCATCACGACGAAGAGCGCGGGCAAGGTCACGGGCCCGCTCCTGGCGGACTCCCGCCTGCGCAAGCTCTCCTTCACCGGCTCCACCGAAGTGGGCCAGCGGCTCATCGCCGACAGCTCCCAGCGTGTTCTGCGCACCTCCATGGAGCTCGGCGGCAACGCCCCCTTCCTCGTCTTCGAGGACGCGGACCTGGACAAGGCCGTCGAGGGAGCCATGGCCGCGAAGATGCGCAACATGGGGGAGGCCTGCACCGCGGCCAACCGGTTCATCGTCCACGAGTCCGTGGCGGAGGAGTTCTCCCGGAAGTTCGCGGAGAAGCTCTCCGCCCTCAAGCCCCTGCGCGGCACGGACCCGGACTCCACGCTCGGGCCGCTCGTGGACGAGGACTCCCGCGCCAAGGTGGACGAGCTGGTCCAGGACGCCCTCTCCAAGGGCGCCAAGGCCCTGACGGGCGGCGCCCCCGTGGACGGCCCCGGCTACTTCTACCAGCCCACGCTCCTGACGGGTGTGTCCGACGACGCCCGCGTGCTCAAGGAGGAGATCTTCGGACCGGTGGCCCCCGTGGTGACCTTCTCCACCGAGGACGAGGCCGTGGCCAAGGCCAACGACTCGGACTACGGGCTCGTCTGCTATGTCTTCACGG
>JAGLBH010000016.1:17204-19244 GCA_018260285.1 Arthrobacter sp.
CCGTTCGGCGGCGTGAAGATGTCCGGCGTGGGCCGCGAGGGCGGCTTCGAGGGTATCGAGGAGTACCTCTCCACGCAGTACGTTGGCATTGCCGACCCGTGGGCCGCGCTTTAGTCATCGCGGTCGGCCCTCTACCCTAGAGGGTATGTGCAATTCATCAGTTCCCGAGGCATACCAGCTCACCGACGGCGTTCCCGACGAGGAGCTGAGCTCCAAGGAGCTGAAGGCCCGGCGCCGGAGGGAGTTCCCCCCGGCGCCGGAGCCGCTTCCCCGGCCGGTCGTCGACAACCACACCCACTTGAACATGCGGCCCCACCTGCTCGCGGTGACTCCCCAGCAGGCGATGGACGCCGCCGAGGCAGTCGGCGTGACGCGGGCTGTCCAGGTGGCGTTCGACCTCGAATCGGCCCGCTTCACGCGCAGCATCGTCGACGTCGAGCCCCGCCTCCTCGGCGCCGTGGCGATCCATCCGAACGACGCCGCCGAGCTCGGCGCGGACGGAACCCTCGACGAGGCCCTGGCGGAGATCGCGGAGATCGCCGATCACCCCCGCATCCGCGCACTCGGCGAGACGGGGCTGGACTACTTCCGCACAGGACCCGAAGGGGTCGCCGATCAGGAGACGTCCTTCCGGGAGCACATCCGGATCGCCGGCGAGCTCGGCAAGGCCATCCAGATCCACGACCGGGACGCGCACGCGGACGTCGTCCGCATCCTCGAGGACACCCGGCCCGAGGTGCCCGTCGTGTTCCACTGCTTCTCGGGAGACCGGGCGCTCGCGGAGATCTGCAACGAGAAGGGCTGGCGCATGTCCTTCTCCGGCACCGTGACCTTCACCAACTCGAAGGACCTCCAGGAGGCGCTCTCCGCGGCTCGCCGAGACCTGCTCCTCGTGGAGACGGACTCGCCCTTCCTCACCCCTCACCCGTACCGGGGCCAGCCGAACGCGAGCTACATGACTCCTGCGACAGTCCGGTTCATGGCCAGCCACCTTGGGGCTGACCTGGCAGAGCTGTGCGATGTGCTGACAGCCAACACCGAGGCGGTCTACGGCTCCTGGGAGTGAGGCCGCGACCGGCTTCAGGGTGCGGGCCGGGCTCCCTCCCGCGTAGAATTGAAGGGATTCGCACCGCACTGGAGATGATCTGAGGACTGATGACGGAGGAGACGCCGGCTAATCCCGACTCCTGGAAGCGCCCTGCGTGGATGAACCGTCGGCTTGTGCCCCAGTGCCTTGTCCTCGCGGCCTTTGTCGGCGGAACCCTCTGCTACATTCCTGCGGGGCACTCTCCGCTCACCCCCTCCCGGGAGCACGCGGCTGTGGCCGTGGCGCAGCGGGAGATCTCCATCATCGTCAACGGCGATTCGCGCCGCGTGCAGACTCGCGCCGCCACGGTGGCCGGCCTGCTCTCCGAACTGGGCTACGCGGGGCATGCGACGGCCAGCGTCCCCGATGAGACCCGGCTGGACCAGCTCAACGGCCCCCTGGTCATCGACCTGGCCAAAGAGGTCACGATCGTGGCCGGAAGCTCGACGTTCACCATGCACACGCGGAGCGAGTTCGTCAGCGACCTTCTCAGGAAGACGGGTCTGGAGCTCAACACCGAGCTCTCCCGGTCTCGCGGGGTTCTGGCCACCTCGCCGGTGAGGGACGGCATGACGATCTACGTCAGAAAGCTGGTTCTGCCCCTGACCGTCTCCGAGGACGAGCTGGTTCCCTATACGTCGGAGCAGGTTCTGGACCCGACGATGGCCCCTGGGAGTCGGAGGGTCATTCATGCCGGTCGCACGGGCAAGCGCGTCCGGGTCTATCGGGTGGAGGCAGCCCCCAACGGGAATCTCCGCCGGGTGCTCGTCTCCTCGACCGTCACCGAGAAGCCCGACCCCGAAGTGGTCGCGCTGGGCCCGGCCCGAGAGGAGACCGTGTCCCGGACGCTCACCCCCACGCCCAGCGGGGTCAGCTCCGCGGATGCTCAGCCGGCTCCCTCGGGCAGCGTTGGCGACGGCTGGAATATCACCCCTGAGAAGCCGCAGAGCTCT
>JAGLBH010000170.1:0-1939 GCA_018260285.1 Arthrobacter sp.
TTCCACAACAGTGGGCCTTGTAGGGCTCGGCCAGGGGCAGTCACGGGTGTGTTGCAATCACCCTTTGACACCACCGCAGTTGAGCCGCCCCTTAAGACCCAATTTTGCGCAGGTGGGGCGTGCAGGTGGGTCGCGCAGGTGAGGCGTGCAGGTGGGGCGTGCGGGGACGGGTGAGCCGCTACTGCAGCCCCGAGGTCAGGCGGCAGACGTTGTCCATGAAGCGGCCGATGCGGGGCCGGGCCCGCCATTCCTCGAGATCCAGCGGCTTGGAGAGGCTCCGGTAGCGGTCCTCGATGACCCGCATCTGCTCCACGATCTCGGAGCCGATCATCATGACGCTCACCTCCGCGTTGAGGGAGAAGGAGCGCTGGTCCATGTTGGAGGAGCCGATGACGGCCAGGGTGTCGTCCACAGTGATGTGCTTCGCGTGGAGCACGTAGGGCTTGGGGTAGCGGTAGATCTTCACTCCGGCCTCCATGAGCTCCTCATAGTAGGAGCGCTGGGCGTGGTCCACCATGAACTGGTCGCCCTTCTCCGAGACGAAGAGCTCCACGTCCACGCCGCGCAGCGCCGCCGTCGTCATGGCGGTGAGGAGGGAGTCGTCCGGGACGAAGTACGGGCTGGTGACCGAGATTCTCTCCTTCGCCGCGTAGAAGAGCATGTTGAAGAAGCGCAGGTTGTTCTCGGTGTGGAAGCCAGGCCCGGAGGGGACCACCTGGCAGGTGACGTGCCCGGGGCGGCTCATCTCGGAATGGAGCTTGAGGGCGTCGGAGAGGGACTCGCCGGACTCGATGTACCAGTCGGTGGCGAAGACCGCGAGGTGCTCTGCGGCGATCGGCCCCTCGAAGCGGGCCATGACCTCCACCCACTGGCGGCCGATCGTGTGGTTCTTCTTCTTCCGGTATTCCGGC
Organism: Arthrobacter sp.; assembly: GCA_018260285.1. Taxonomy (GTDB): domain Bacteria; phylum Actinomycetota; class Actinomycetes; order Actinomycetales; family Micrococcaceae; genus Falsarthrobacter. The sequence continues at coordinate 912 of JAGLBH010000170.1, forward strand.
TCGATCATGTTGAGGCTGCCCGAGTAGGCGATCTCCTGGTCGATGACCACGATCTTCCGGTGGTTGCGCAGGTCCGGGCGGCGCCACTCGTTGCGGAACGGGTTGATGGGCAGCATGCGGCGGAACTGGATGCCGCTCTCCGTGAGGAACTTCTTGGTCTGCCGGTAGCCGTTCACGCGGGCGGAGCCGATGTGGTCGTAGAGCAGACGCACGGTCACCCCGCGCTCGACCGCCTCGGTGAGGGCCGCGAAGAAGTCCTCGGTGGTCGAGTCCACGGAGAGGATGTAGAACTCGACGCTCACGGTGGACTTTGCCGCGCGGACGTCGGCGGCCATGGCGGCGAGGGCGTCGTGGTAGTCGGCGTGCAGCCGCACGGTGTTGCCGTCCACGCCGGGCAGCCCGGAGAGGTTGCGGTTCAGGCCGGCAGCCTTGTGAACCCACTCGGGGGCGTCCACCTCGGACCAGTTCTCCTCGAAGCCCTCCGACTCGGCCATGATGTGCTTGGTGACCTGCTGCTGCTTCTTGGTCCGCTTCTCGTTGAGCTTGTTCGTGCCGATGAGCAGGAACAGGGCAAGCCCCACGAGGGGGATGAAGAAGATCGCGAGCAGCCAGGCCATGGCGGCGGTGGGGCGCCGTCGGCCGGGGATGATGCCGATGGCCGCGATCCGGATCCCGTAGTCCAGCGCCAGGAGCGCGTACTGGGCCCAGTTCGGCAGTGCCTCAACGTAGGGGACGAGCCACTCCACCCGAACCTCTTTCTCTGGTGTTTCCTCGAGCCGGGTGCGGCTCTTCCCGCCGTGTGCTGCCCGGCAGTCCCTCTAAGCCTATATTCCCGCGCGCCCGTGCTCCGGCGGGCGTAATCTAGGGGCATGGCATCCTCACCTCTGACGCTCGTCTTCCTCGACCCAGACGTCCCGCGCGGCCGCGTGGCCGACCCGGCCGCCCCTGCCCTCTTCGTCACGGATCTCGGGCCTGCTCGGGGGGACGGCGTCTTCGAGACGATGCTCGCCGTGGACGGCGCTCCCCGC
>JAGLBH010000170.1:1949-3832 GCA_018260285.1 Arthrobacter sp.
GGGCCGGCCGCCTCGCCGTCCGCCTCGTGGCCACCCGCGGGAACGACGACGGCGCAGGCCCCCTGACCCCCACCTGCTGGATCCAGGTGAGCCCGTCGACGCTGCCGACCAAGGCGGATGCCCGCCCGATCAAGGTCATGCTCCTCGACCGCGGCTATGACTCGCAGGCCGCCGAGCGCGCTCCCTGGCTGCTCCTGGGGGCCAAGACGCTCTCCTACGCCGTCAACATGGCGGCCCTGCGGCATGCGAAGAAGAACGGCGCGGATGACGTCATCTTCGTCACGAGCGACGGCCGCCTCCTCGAAGGCCCCACATCCACGGTGCTCCTGGCCAAGGTCGCCGAGGACGGGACGAAGACGCTCCTGACCCCTGAGCGCCGCACGGGAATCCTGCCCGGCACCACGCAGTCGGCGATTTTCGAGCTGGCCAAGGCCGCCGGGTGGGAGCTCGGCTACGGCCCGCTGGAGCAGGAGGAGGTGTTCCGGGCGGACGCCGTCTGGCTCGCCTCTTCGGTGCGGCTTGTGGCCCAGGTCGAGAGCATCGACGGCCGCCCGATCGGCACGGATCCCGCTCTCGCCGCGCAGCTCACCGATGAGCTCTGGGATTTCGCGGAGAAGATCGCCTGATGTCTGCCGGCCACGACCACGGGGCTGACTCCTCGCGGGGCCGCCTGGCCGTCGCCTTCGGCATCACGTGCGCGATCCTCCTCGCGGAGGCCGTCGGCGCGTGGCTCACGGGCAGCCTGGCACTCCTCGTGGACGCGGGGCACATGCTGACCGACGCCGGCGGGCTGCTTCTGGCCCTCCTCGCCGCGACCCTCATGGCCCGCCCGGCGCAGGGCCGCCGCACGTGGGGCTACCAGCGGGCCGAGGTGCTCGCCGCGGGAGCGCAGGCCACGATTCTTCTGGCCGTGGGCGTCTACGCGCTCGTGGAGGGCGCCCTCCGCCTGGCCAGCCCCGGCCCGGAGATGCCCGCGGGGGAGCTGCTGCTCTTCGGCGTCGTCGGGCTCGTCGGGAACATCGTCTCCATGGCGGTGCTCTCCGGGGGCGGGAAGAACCTCAACATGCGCGCGGCCCTGGCCGAGGTCATGGCGGACGCGCTCGGCTCCCTCGCGGTCATCGCCAGTGCCGCGGTGGTGCACTTCACGGGGTGGGTTCAGGCCGACGCCGTGGCCGGCATGATCATCGCTCTCCTCATCCTCCCGCGCGCCGTGGGAATCATCCGGGAGGCCGGGGACGTGCTCCTCGAGACGGCCCCTGTGGGGCTGGACCTCGAGGCCGTCCGGGAGCACATCCTGGCGCGCGAGCACGTTCGCGCGGTCCACGACCTCCACGCCTCCCGCATCACGACGGGCCTGACCGTCCTCACGGCCCACGTGGTGCTCGACGAGGAGTGCTTCCGGGACGGGCACAGCGCCGAGATGCTCCTGGACCTGCAGCGCTGCGTGGCCGAGCACTTCCCGGTCTCGGTGGAGCACTCCACCTTCCAGCTGGAGCCGGTGGGGCACGCCGAGCTGGAGCCGCACGCCCACGCCTGAGCGGCATGCTCGTGAGCTGCTGAGACAGGGCTGCTGAGACGGCGCTGCTCAGTCGGCGTCGTCGGGGAAGCGGGCCCCGAGCGCTCCGAGGACCCCGGCGGACTTGGCCCGGACCTCGTCCCACTCGGCTGCGGGGTGAGAGCCGATTGTGATCGCCCCACCGAGGCCCAGGCGCATCTGCCGCTCGCCCTCAGCATGCCCGCCCGCAGAGCCCGGGGGGAGCACCTCGAGGCTGCGGATGACCACGTTGAAGTCGCCCGACCCGTCCCAGCGCGTGTACCCCACCGAGCCCGAATACGCCCCGCGGCGCTCGCCCTCGAGGCGTCCCAGAATGCTCATCGTGCTG
>JAGLBH010000171.1 GCA_018260285.1 Arthrobacter sp.
GTAGGAGCCAATTTCCACCTTGCGGCGAATGTCGGCGGAAACCTCACGGCGGAGGTCGCCCTCGACCTTGAAGTTGCCTTCGATGTAGTCGCGCAGCTGGACCAGCTGCTCGTCGGTCAGATCCTTCACGCGAACGTCAGGCGAGATGCCCGTTTCCGCGATCGTCTGCTCTGCACGGGTCTTGCCCACGCCGTAGATGTAAGTAAGCGCAATAACGACCCGCTTTTCGCGCGGGATGTCTACGCCAGCCAGACGTGCCATAGTGGCAGTCCTCCTTGATAGTCAAACGAAGGTGTGAAACAAGACACCTGACCCTGGTGGGTCAGCCCTGGCCTTCGTACCAGGGGTGTGCGCCGACGCGTACCGGCGCTGTCTTGCTTTTCATCGTGGAACTACGCGTGGGCTGCCCTGCTGAGCGACGAGGAGTCGTCAGGGGTTGCCCTGGTGCGTAAATCCTGGTGACCGCCGCGAGGCGGGCTCAGGGTTTACTTGTAGCGGTAGACGATACGGCCCCGGTTGAGGTCGTACGGGCTGAGCTCCACTACAACGCGATCCTCAGGAAGGATACGAATGTAGTGCTGACGCATCTTGCCCGAGATATGAGCCAGCACAATGTGCCCGTTGCTCAGCTCAACACGAAACATCGCGTTGGGAAGAGCCTCAGTCACTGTGCCTTCGGTCTCAATGACACCGTCTTTCTTGGCCATGTCCTCCGCTAACGTTTGGGGAGGCAGCGTGCGCCGCCTCGAGTTTTCGCCGCGGTCTGCGGCGTGAACGGGGAGCCAAGGAGACGACGCCGCAGGGCCCTTCAGGGCACAGGACAGCATCTCAAAGACACCCAACGTTCAACTATAGCGCACACTCCTGCCCGATGCCAGCGGGAAAAGTCAAGCCGACATCTTCCGCGCCCGCTGAGAGCTGCCCCACAGAGGCGATGGGCGTGCAGTGAATGGCGAGGGGGCGCTGCGCCAATTCTCGGTGAACAGTGGTTGATCCGTGCAGAACTGGCCGTCTCCAGCGAAGATCCGGTGTTTAGATCGGAAGAGCCCCGATGACGCGGCTCGTTTCCTGTCCCCCCTGATCCTGGAGTTGCCCGCATGGCCGCTGCACGTCACGGGCGCAGACCGTGGAAGACCTGGCTGACCTTTGCGGCCTTCGTCCTCCCGAATCTCGCGCTCATCATCATGTTCACGTACGTTCCGCTCATCCAGAACATGAGCTTCTCCACGCTTGACTGGCCCTACGGCTCCGACCAGGCCACCCCGATCGGCCTGGGCAACTACGCGGAGTTCTTCACGAGCGAGAGCGGCCTGGACGTCTGGCGCCGTACCCTCATCTTCACCGTCGCCACAGTCGGCGGCTCCATGGCGATCGGCCTCGGCCTCGCGCTGCTGCTCAACAAGAAGCTCAGGGGACAGACCTTCTTCAGGGCAAGCCTCTTCGCCCCGTACGTGCTCTCCGGCGTCGGCGTCGGTCTCATCGGCATCTTCGTCTTCAACCCGACGTACGGCACGATCAGCCAGATGCTCCGAGTCTTCGGCATCGACTCGCCGCAGTGGATCCTCAACCCGGACCTCTCCCTGGCGATGGTCATCATCGTGTACACGTGGAAGAACGCGGGCTACTGCGCGCTCGTCTACCTCGCGGGGCTCCAGGGGCTCAACTCGGACCTGCTCGAGGCCGCCCAGCTCGACGGCGCCTCTCCTCTGCGGGCCTTCCGCTCGATCGTTCTGCCGCTCCTCGGCCCGACGACGTTCTTCCTGCTCGTCACGAGCCTGCTCAACTCCCTCCAGGCCTTCGACCTGCTGCGCACCCTCAAGCCGTCGGGCGACGGCATCAACACCCTCATCTTCGAGGCCTATCTCCAGGTCTTCGGCGGGCCGGGCCGGGCAGGATACTCGGCGGCCATCTCCGTCGTCCTCTTCCTCGTGCTCCTGGCCGTCACCGTCATCCAGCTTCGCGTCGTCGAGAAGAAGGTCCACTACTCATGAGCCACGCACTGACCCCCCGCTCGGCACCCGCGAGCCAGGCGCAGTCGAAGCGGCCGAGCACCGTCCTCAAGGACGTCCTCACCGGCTACCTGCCGCTCATCCTCGCGATGGCCATCGTCTTCCTGCCGCTGCTGACCATGATCTTCGCCTCCTTCAAGCCGGCCCAGGAGATCATGACCCTCACGCCGCACCTCCTCCCCCAGCAGTGGACGACGGAGAACTACGCCACGGTGAACAGGCAGATCCCGCTGGGCACGCTCGTCATGAACTCGGTCATCGTGACCGTCGTCGGCACGGTCATCAAGGTCTTCCTCGCGCTGACGAGCGCCTACGCCCTCGTGTTCATCGACTTCCCCTTCAAGAAGGTCATCTTCTCGATCATCCTCGTGGCCCTCATGGTTCCCCCGCAGGTCTCGATGCTGCCGAACTACCAGCTCATCTCGAGCATGGGCGGCGTCAACACCCTCTGGGGCATCATCCTCCCGGGCCTCGGCACCGCGTTCGGCACGTTCCTGCTCCGCCAGCAGTTCCTCGCCCTCCCGAAGTCCATCCTCGAGGCGGCGGAGCTCGACGGCGCGTCCCACGTGCGCCGCCTCTTCCAGGTCGTGGCCCCGATCTCCATGCCGAGCATCGCCACGGTGACCCTCGTGACCGTGGTCAACGAGTGGAACGACTACCTCTGGCCCCTGGTCGTCACGAACGACCCGGCGCACATGACTCTCCCTGTGGGCCTGGCCTACCTCCAGTCCGCAGAGAGCACTGTCGGCAGCTACGGCGTGATCATGGCCGGCGCAGTCGTCGTCATCCTCCCCATTCTCGTGATCTTCGCGCTCATGCAGCGCAACATCGTCGCGGGGCTGACCCGCGGCTCGGTCACGGGCTGAGCCCTCCCCCCTGTTTTCACCGTCACCTCACCCTCAAGGAACCATTGTGAAGAACATCAACCGCCGCTCCATCCTCGCCCTCGGCGCCGCTGGCGCGACCGCTGGCCTCCTCTCCGCCTGCGGTGGCCCGTCCACCTCCGGCGGGGGCTCCAGCGCAGCTCCCTCTGCCGCGAAGCTCGACGGCGTCAAGCCCGCTTCCTCGATCGAGTTCTGGAGCAACCACCCCGGCGGCTCCCAGGACGTGGAGAAGGCCCTCATCGAGGCCTTCCAGAAGGAGAACCCGGGCATCTCGGTCAAGCTCATCACGGCCGGCAAGAACTACGAAGAGGTCTTCCAGAAGTTCAACACGGCCTACACGGGCGGCAGCGCCGGCGACGTCGTCGTGGCCTCGGACGTGACGTGGTTCAAGTACTACCTCAACAAGCAGATCATCCCGCTGGATGACATCTTCGCGTCCCAGAAGTTCGACACGAAGGACTACCGCACGGCCCTCCTCGAGGACTACAACTACGAGGGCAAGCACTACGGCGTGCCGTACTCCCGCTCCACCCCGGTCTTCTACTACAACAAGGACCACTTCAAGGCCGCCGGCCTCGAGGACCGCGCCCCGAAGACCTGGCAGGAGCTCGCCGAGTGGGCCCCGAAGCTCAAGGCCGCAGGCACCTCTGCCCGCCAGGTCTACACGGTTCCGGACGCCGAGAACTACAACTCCTGGGTCCTCCAGAACGTCCTCTGGGGCTTCGGCGGCGGCTTCTCCAAGGACTGGGACTTCTCCCTGACGTCCTCGGCCGAGACGCAGGAGGCCGTCAAGTTCCTCCAGAAGGCGATCAACACGGACAAGTGGGCCGCCATCGGCTCCGGCGACCCGGCTGACCTCTTCACCTCCGGTGCCACCTCGACGGTCATCGCCTCCACGGGCTCCCTCAAGGGCATCAT
>JAGLBH010000172.1 GCA_018260285.1 Arthrobacter sp.
ACTACCGCGTGGCCGACCTGCACACCGAGATTGTCCGCTCAGCCCCGGGGTTCCGGGCGCTGCCCCCGGTCGGCTCGATCCGCGCCGCACGGGAGGCGCTGGCCGCCGAGCGGGTGGACCTCCTCCTCGCCGACCAGTACCTGCCGGACGGCTGCGGGGTGGACCTCATCCGAGCCGTGGACGCGGACTCCCTGCTCATCACGGCTGACCGCTCGCCGCAGACGACCCGCCTGGCCCTGGCCCGGGGAGCGCTCAGCGTGGTCTACAAGCCCTTTGCCGCGAAGGACCTGACGGCGCGGCTGGCCCAGTACGCGCGGCACCGCCGGATTCTCGACGGGGCCGCGGACATGGACCAGGACCTTCTCGACAAGGCGCTCCGGGCCCTCGCCGCCCCCAGGAGTGCGGAGACTGTGGAGAACGCCACCCTGGCCCGGCTCCTGGAGATCCTGCGGGGCTCCGGCGAGGGTCTCACGGCGTCCCGGCTCGCAGATGCGGCCGGGGTCTCGCGGCCCACGGCCCAGCGGCATCTCGCGGCGGCGGCGCAGGCGGGGTCGGTGAGGGTGGAGCTGAAGTACGGGTCCACGGGGCGCCCCGAGCACGTCTACCGGGTCTGAGGCGCGGCGCGCTGCTTCCCTCGGGGGCCTATACAAACGCAGAAAGCGCTAAGATCACTCAATGATCCCGGGACAGGCTCGGGGGACACTTCCCGCAGAGAAGGCATCCCATGTCACATGCAACTTCGATAGAGAAGCCCGGCGCCGCCGAGCACAGCTCTTCCGGCAAGCCCCTTGCTCCCGGACTGAAGCCCCGCCACATCTCCATGATCTCGATCGCCGGCGTCATCGGCGCTGGCCTCTTCGTCGGCTCCGCCAACGCGATCGCGACGGCGGGTCCCGCCGTCCTCCTGGCCTACGCCTTCTCCGGCATCCTCGTCGTCCTCGTCATGCGCATGCTCGGCGAGATGGCTGTGGCCAACCCGGACACCGGATCCTTCTCCACCTACGCTGACCGCTCGCTCGGCCGCTGGGCCGGCTTCTCCGTGGGCTGGCTCTACTGGTGGTTCTGGGTGCTCGTCATCCCGTTCGAGGCCATTGCGGCCGGCACGATCGTCGCCGACTGGACCGGGCTTCCGGCCGTCATCCCCACCCTGGCCATCACGGCCCTGCTCGTGGGCACCAACCTCATCTCGGTGGGCAACTACGGCGAGTTCGAGTTCTGGTTCGCGCTCATCAAGGTGGTGGCGATCATCGCCTTCATCCTCCTGGGCCTCGCAGCGATCTTCAACCTGCTCCCGCACCAGCACAGCTCCGGCGTCCAGCACCTGACGAGCCACGGCTTCATGCCGCTCGGCATCACCGCCGTCGCCACCGCCGTCATGACCACGATGTTCTCCTTCATGGGAACGGAGATCGTCACGATCGCCGCCGCCGAGTCCAAGAACCCGGAGGCCGGCATCACGAAGGCCACGAACTCCGTCATCTGGCGCATCGGCATCTTCTACCTGGCCTCGATCTTCATCGTCGTCTCCCTCGTGCCGTACACGTACTTCGACAAGAAGACGAACCCGCACGGCCTCGGCTCCTACGGCGCGGCCCTGGCCGCCATGGGCATCGACGAGGGCGTGGCCGCCAACCTGGTCAACGTGCTCGTGCTCTTCTCGGTGGCCTCGTGCCTCAACTCGGCCGTGTACACCGCGAGCCGCATGTCCTTCTCCCTCTCCCGCCGCGGCGACGCTCCGGCCTCGTGGTCCAAGATCGCCCCCAACGGCGTTCCCCGCAACGCGGTGCTCGTCTCCTCCGTGATCGCCGTCGCCGCCATCCTCATGAACTACTTCGGGGCGGAGAGCATCTTCACCGTGCTGCTGCAGACCTCGGGCGGCATCGCGCTCATCGTGTACCTGGTCATCTGCTTCACCCAGCTGGCGTCCCGCCGCAAGCTTGAGGCCGAGGGCCGCCTCGGGGCCGTGAAGATGTGGGCCTTCCCGTACCTGACCTGGGTGACGATCGCGGCGATCATCGGGATCTGCATCCTCATGCTCATGGGCGACTCGCGGATGGACTTCATCTACTCCGCGCTCCTGGCGGTCGGCACGATCCTCGTGGGCCTGTATGTTCAGAAGAGGACTGGCAACAAGCTCGGCAACGCCGATGTCTCGGTGCCCGGCGGCCACTAGCCGCTGACAGACAGGAAGGGGCAGCGGGTGTCGCTGAGGATTCTCATGGTCGGGCGAAAGCACGAATCCTGGGTTGCGGAGGGCATTGAGCGCTATGAGAAGCGACTCAAGAAGCCCTTCGACCTCACGTGGCAGCCGCTGCCCCATTCTGCGAAGAGCGACGACGCCGCCCGCGTCGAGGAGTCCGAGGCGATTCTCTCGAGGCTGTCCGGCAAGAGCGCCTCAGACTACGTGATCCTCCTCGACGAGCGGGGCCGGAACATCGACTCCCCCGCCCTCGCGGGGATCCTGCGCAGCCCGCTCGACAGGGGCCAGTCCGTGACCCTGGTCATCGGCGGCGCGTACGGCGTGGACCCGCGCGTCCACGCCCGGGCGGACTTCGTCTGGAGCCTGTCCAAGCTCGTCTTCCCGCACCAGCTCGTGCGGCTCATCCTCGCGGAGCAGGTCTACCGCGCCCAGGAGATCGCCGCGGGCCGCCCGTACCACCACGTGTGAGGCTCCTCCTCCCGGCGTGACGCGGGCCCGCTGCGGGCGTTGCACTCTGAGAGTGTCCGACCCCGGTGAGAGGATCTAGAGCATGGGATCGATTCTTGAGCGCTTCACCGAGGCCACCGCCGGGTGGTTCACCGACGCGTTCTCGCGGCCGACCCCGGTCCAGGAGGCGGCCTGGGACGCGATCAGCTCGGGCGAGAACGCCCTCGTCGTGGCCCCGACCGGCTCGGGCAAGACCCTCTCCGCCTTCCTCTGGTCGCTGGACCAGTTCTTCCGCCGCAGCGCCGAGTCCGCCCCTGCGGCCCTGCCGGGCATGCCCGAGTCCAAGGCGCCCGCCCCCTCGAAGGAGACCCGCACGCGGGTTCTCTACATCTCGCCGCTCAAGGCCCTCGGGGTCGACGTCGAGCGCAACCTCCGCTCCCCCCTCATCGGCATCCGGCAGACCGCCGTGCGCCTCGGGTGGCCTGCGGCGGACGTGACGGTCGGGGTCCGCAGCGGGGACACCCCCGCCAACGAGCGCCGGCGCCTCGCGACCTCTCCGCCGGACATCCTCATCACGACGCCGGAATCGCTCTTCCTCATGCTCACCTCGAAGGCGAGGCAGACCCTCTCCGGGGTGGACACGATCATTCTCGACGAGGTCCACGCCGTGGCCGGCACGAAGCGGGGGGCGCATCTCGCGGTGACCCTGGCCCGTCTGGACGCGCTTCTCGAGGCCCAGGGCAGGCCCCGCCCGCAGCGCATCGGCCTCTCCGCCACGGTGGAGCCGAAGGAGCTGGTGGCTGAGTTCCTCTCGGGCGGCAGGCCGTGCCGGATCGTGGCTCCGCCCTCGGGCAAGCAGTGGGACCTGACCGTCACCGTGCCGATCGAGGACATGGGGGCGCTCGGCGGCGCGGGCAGCTCCAGCTCGCCCCAGGTGCTGCCCGGCACGCCCGTGCCCCTGCCGCAGCCCGTGCAGCCCGACGCCGAGGCCTTCGGAGAACGTCGACCGAAACATCGATTTCCATTTTTCTTTCTTTTTTCTTTTTTTTTTTTTTTCCCAGAAGAAATTTTTCTTTTGCTTTCCCTCCTCCCCCCCCTCCCCCCTTCTCTGCCTCCAGTGG
>JAGLBH010000173.1 GCA_018260285.1 Arthrobacter sp.
CGGCGGCGGTCCTCGTCCCGGCCCTGGCCCTGAGCTCCGCCGGGATTCGCCTGGGTCAGGGAGGGGGGTACTACGACGGCTTCCTGTCCTCCCGGCCCCGGGAGGCGCTCTCCGTCGCCGTGGTGTTCGACGACGAGCTGGCAGTCTCCGATATCCCCGCCGACCCGTGGGACGCCCGCCTGGACATGGCCCTCACGCCGGCGGGCTGGTGGCGATTGACTCCTCCACAGGCGGGAAGCGCGCCCGCCGTCCGTCCCGGTTGTCCCCGTTGGGAGCCGTTCGACCCCGCAGGGAGGGCATAGCCGTCTAGCGTGGGGAGGCATGACGCTCTTCTCTTCTCAGGGCCGCTCTCCTGGAGCGGGCGCCTCCGCAGCTCGCTTCTCTCCCGCTCTGCGCAGAGACCTGCGCATCGCCCTCTTCCGGTGGCGGCGTCTGCTGGCCGCGGTGATCACGGTCGCGAGCCTGGCCGCCGCCGGGGTCGCGACGGCTCTCCCCTCAGCGATGAGAACGGCCGGGGACGGGCGGTCGGCGTCCTCCCCGAGCCCCGGCGCGGGCACCGAGACGCCTCAGCCAGGCGAGACCGTGCTCGTGGTCCGCGTGCCAGAGGCAGAGGCCTCCCGCCTGAGAGCCGGAGACACAGTGCTTGTGGTCAGTCTGAAGAGGCACTCGGCCCAGGACAGACAGGAGCCCGGCCGAGTCCTCTGGAAGGAGGACCCGCCGGGCGGCCTGGGTGTTGAGAGGGCGGCTGCGCGGAAGGAGTCCGTCCTCGGAGTCGCCGTGCGGACCGAGGCGGCCTCAGCGCTGGCCGCCAGCGTGCGTCAGGGCGAGGTGATGCTGACCTCTCGGCCGCGATGACTCACTCTTTGAGCGCGTCCGCCAGCTCTGGGATGGGATTCCGGAAGAACTCCGGCCGGACTCGCCACCAGAGGAGCATGAGGACGACGCCGAGGAGAAGCACGCTGGCCCCGATGATGAAGACGAACCCCACCCCTCCGATCTCGGATCCAGACCCGAAGTCGGGGTTCATCGAGTCAAGGCACGTTTTGACGAACATGACGAGCAGGGCAGCGCCTCCCGCGAAGGGGGCCAGCACCTGGAGAACGAAGGCCTTCGCCGAGGAGACGCCCTCCTTCAGGAAGTACCGCGCGCTCGCGAGCGCCGTGAGCCCGTAGTAGAACGAGATCATGATTCCCAGCGCCGCGATCGTGTCCCAGAGCGCCCGCTCCGAGACCAGCTTCGTGATGACGTAGAAGAGGGCCGCTGCCCCGCCGGTGGCGAAGGTCGCGACGCTCGGCGAGTTGTACCGAGCGCTCGTGCGGGAGAAGGCCCCGGGAATGGCCCCGTAATACCCCATGGCCAGCAGCGTCCTCGCGGGCGAGACGAACGTCGACTGGAGGGAGGCGCCCGAGGAGCTGAGGATCGCCAGGGACATGAGAAGAGCGAAAGGCCCCATGACCGGCGCGGCCAGCGCGGCGAAGATGCTGCCCTGGTTGTCCGGGTTCCCGGTTCCCAGGCCCGTGTCTCCCACGCCCGCGTAGGCGATCGTGGCCACGGCAGCCGCCACGTAGACGCCCATGATGGCCAGAACCGTCAGGGTGGCCGCTCTGCCCGGCGTGCGCTGGGGGTCCTTCATCTCCTCGTTCATCGTGAGAGTCACGTCCCAGCCCCAGTACACGAAGATGGACAGTGAGATTCCTGCGGTCAGCGCAGAGAACGAGGTGATGCCGGCCGGGTTGAACCACTCGAGGGACACGGGGGTCGGGTCGAACGCCGTGCCGTTGGCCACATGGACCAGCGCCGCCACGGCGAACCAGCCGAGGACCACGAGCTGGAAGACCACAAGGAGGTACTGGAACCTCTTCGTCTCCTCGATCCCCCGATAGGCGATCCAGCTGGCGGCGGCGATGAACACGAGCGTGGTCGCGATATTCACCCCCTTGTTCTCCGTGAGCGCCGAGAGCTCGGGGCGCCCGAAGAGCTGGCCCAGCAGGATGTAGAAGAAGTCGCAGGCCACGGAGGCCAGGCTCGAGATGACGATGATCGTCGAGACGATCAGCCCCCAGCCCATCATCCAGCCGACCCAGGGGCCGAACGTCCTCGTCCCCCATGTGAAGGACGAGCCGGCGTCCGGCATTCTCCGGTTGAGCTCGCGGTACCCGGAGGCGATGAGCAGCATCGGGATGAAGCCGACGAGAAGAATGGCCGGCGTGTGAACCCCCACCTGCGCCACCGTGGGCCCGAGGGCCGCAGTGAGCGTGTAGGCGGGAGCCACGCAGGAGATGCCGACGACGACGCCGCCGAGCAGCCCGACCCGGCCTGCGGAGAGGCCCTTGAGGGTCGTCTCGCGATGCTCGGCGCCTGCGCCCCGCTCAGTCACGATGAGCAGCTTCCTCAAGAATGCGCTCAGCGGTCAGAGCGCCCATCCGAATGGCGCCGTCAACATGCTGGTAGCCCTCGGCGGCCAGGTCAGACGAGGACCAGTAGATGGGGCCCACCGGGCTCAGCTGGTGCTTGCCGTAGCGGTGCAGCCCGCCCAGATCGTAGCTCGTGGCATAGGCGCCGCGGGTCCACTCCTCGCTGCCCCAGTCGGACTCGTAGTACACCACAGGGCTCTTGGCCTCGTCCCCCAGGTACTCGGCGATGGACGCCAGAATCCGCTCCTTGCGCTCCTCCGCCGAGAGCTCGAAGACCGCATCGGCCTTCTCGTCCACCACAAAGCCCACGAGGGTTCCGCGCTCATCCCCGTGGTTGGTGTTGTCGTAGACCTCCTGGACGAGGGAGTGCGCGCCGAAGGAGGTCCCGGAGAGACCCTTCTCCCGCCAGAACGGCGTGTCATAGACGGCGTGCACCTTGATGACGAACCCGAAGGACTGGTGCTGGTGCATCTGATGCTGCAGACGCGGAAGCGGCGGCTCGAAGGAGACGCGGGAGTAGAGGTTCGGCGGGACTGCCATGACGAGTCGGCGCGCCTCGACCGTGACGCCCTCGGAGACCGCGGCGACCCCCTCGTCCGACCACCGGACCGTGCGCACCGGGCTGGAGAGGAGCACGTCCTCCCCCAGCTCTTCGGCGAGAGCGAGCGAGACAGACTGCATGCCGCCGACCACGCGCTCGTCCAGAATGAAGTTCTCGTCCGTCAGGTTGCTGAAGGAGCCGGCCGAGGCCGCCATGAGGACAGCCTGGAGGGCGGAGAAGGAGTGGGCAGGCTTGGTGATCATGCCTCCTGCGACGAACAGGCCGATGTTGTTGCGGGCCTCGGCGTCGTCGCTGTTCTCCTCGAGCCAGCGGTGGAAGGAGATCGTGTCCAGCTCGCGAGCCCGCTCATGCGCCCAGGGCTCTTTCGCACCCACAGAGGCCGCCAGCTCGTCGAGGAGGGCGGTGAGGCGGTCCATCTCGGCAGCGGTCTCAGCCGAGACGGGGAACGTGCCGCCGTCGTATTCCCGCCGCTGGCCGTCAGCCCCGATGTAGACGCCCTTGCCCTCGCGGTAGCGCTGGAAGCGCTCCAGGCCCAGCTCGTCCACGAGGTCGATGAGCGCCGTCTGGTCGGGAGAGATCCACTGCCCGCCGATTTCGAGGAACGCCCCGTCGATCACCTGGGACCACGTGCGTCCGCCGACCCGGTCCCGCGCCTCGAGCACTGCCACGCTGAGCCCGGCCCGCTTGAGTGTTCTGGCGGCCATGAGCCCCGAGGGACCCGCCCCCACGATGACAACGTCTCGTGTGATGGTGTTCATTGATCAGCCCTTCTCCTGATATGTGACTGAA
>JAGLBH010000174.1 GCA_018260285.1 Arthrobacter sp.
CGGAGACCTCCTGCCGGATGAGCGCCTCCGCGGCCGGGTTGAAGGCGGTCTGGCGTGCGGAGAAGTCATGCCCGAGGTCAGCGGAGAAGGCGGGGATGAACCGCGCCGTCGCCGTCGCGCTGACCATGAGGGCCGAGGCGAGGACCATGAGGGCGACGACGGGGCCCATGCCCGCCGAGGCCCAGATGAGCCCGTAGACGAGGGCGTTGAGGGCCGTCACGGAGGACCACTGCTCGATCGTCAGGCCCATGACCTGGCCGTTGAGCCCGCGGACGAGCGGCCTCAGGAGCATCCAGAGGCCCATCGCCACCGGCACGAGCACGAGGGCCACGTACCCGTAGAGGTTCTCGTCCTGAGCGCGCAGAAGGATCCAGCCGAAGAGGGCGGTGAGCGCAGAGCCTCCCCCGTAGACGGCCTCTCGGAGGCTCCAGGGGCCGACGACGGGGCGCCGGCTCGCCGGAGGAGCGAAGTCCTCCCTGGCCTCGGGCTCGATCGGGGTCACGGCTGGTCGTGAGGACCCACGCGGGCGCATGCACTCTCCATTCCTCAGGTCGGGGGTATCTCGATGCTAGCCAACCCGCCTGACAAGACGTCGAGAGCGAGGAGGCAGTCTCCTCGGAGCAGATGCGCGCTCCCGGCACCGGGCGCTACAGTGGTCTCCAGAGTGATTTCTGTCACGCGACACGCCATCAAGCAGGACCATCAGTGTCATTCCGAAAGGACATCCTCATGACCGACCAGCAGACCCCTCAGACCTTCCCGCCGAACGAGAGCTTCGTCGAGAACGCGCGCTACGACGCCAGCCTTCTGGAACGGGGGAAGGACCACGAGGCCTACTGGGCGGAGACGGCCCGCGAGGTGCTGACCTGGGACACGGACTTCACGCAGACCCTCGACTGGTCTGACGCCCCGTTCGCCCAGTGGTTCGTGGGCGGAAAGCTCAACGCCGCGTACAACGCCCTGGACCGCCACGTCGAGGCCGGCCGCGGCGACCGCGTGGCCATCTACTTCGAGGGCGAGCCGGGCGACTCGCGCACCTACACCTATGCGGACCTCACCCGCGAGGTCAAGAAGGCCGCCAACGCCTTCGCCTCCCTCGGCGTCCGGCAGGGCGACCGCGTGGCCGTCTACCTGCCGATGATCCCCGAGGCCGTCATCACGATGCTCGCCTGCGCCCGTCTCGGCGCCGCGCACTCGGTCGTCTTCGGCGGCTTCTCCCCGGACGCGCTCCGCCAGCGGATCGACGACGCCGAGGCCAAGCTCGTCGTCACCGCGGACGGCTCGTACCGCCGTGGCCAGCCGACCCGCCTCAAGCCCGCCGTCGACGAGGCCCTCGCCAAGGGCACGCACACGGTGCAGAACGTCGTCGTCGTCAAGCGCAACGGGGAGGACGTCCCGTTCAACGCCGAGACGGACCTCTGGTGGCACGACGTCGTGGACACCGCCTCCGAGGAGCACACCGCCGAGGCCTTCGACGCCGAGAACCCGCTCTTCATCCTCTACACCTCCGGCACCACCGGCAAGCCCAAGGGCATCCTCCACACCACGGGCGGCTACCTGGTGCAGGGCGCGCAGACGTTCCGCCACACCTTCGACCTCAAGGAGGAGACGGACGTCTTCTGGTGCACCGCCGACGTCGGATGGGTCACCGGCCACTCGTACGTCACGTACGCGCCGCTCGTCAACGGGGCCACGCAGGTCATGTACGAGGGCACGCCGGACACTCCGCACAAGGGCCGCTGGTGGGAGATCGTCCAGAAGCACAGGGTCTCCATCCTCTACACGGCGCCCACCGCGATCCGCACCTTCATGAAGTGGGGCGAGGAGATCCCGGCGCAGTACGACCTCAGCTCGCTCCGTCTCCTCGGCTCCGTCGGCGAGTCCATCAACCCCGAGGCCTGGCTCTGGTACCACCGGGTCATCGGCGGCGGGCGCTGCCCGATCGTGGACACCTGGTGGCAGACCGAGACGGGCGCGCAGATGCTCACCCCGCTGCCCGGCGTGCACGCGCTCAAGCCGGGCTCGGCCCAGCAGCCCGTGCCGGGCGTGGACATCGACGTCGTCGACGAGATGGGCGATCCGCTGCCGAACGGCCAGGCCGGCTTCCTCGTCATCCGACGCCCGTGGCCCTCGATGCTCCGCGGCATCTGGGGGGACCCGGAGCGCTTCAAGAAGACGTACTGGTCCCGCTTCGAGAACATGTACTTCGCCGGTGACGGGGCCAAGCGGGACGAGGACGGGGACATCTGGCTCCTCGGCCGCGTCGACGACGTCATGAACGTCTCCGGCCACCGCCTCTCCTCCACGGAGATCGAGTCCGCCCTCGTGGGCCACCCCTACGTGGCGGAGGCCGCCGTCATCGGCGCCGCGGACGAGACGACCGGCGAGGCCGTCGTCGCGTTCGTCATGCTCCAGGACGAGGGCGAGCAGGCCCTGGCGGGCGGGGAGGACGTCGAGGCCACGCTGCGGGCCCACGTGGGCAAGGAGATCGGCCCGATCGCCAAGCCGCGCAACGTGCTCGTGACGCCCGAGCTGCCGAAGACCCGCTCCGGCAAGATCATGCGCCGCCTCCTCAAGGACGTGGCCGAGGGGCGGGAGATCGGGGACACCATGACCCTCGCCGATCCCACGGTCATGCAGCAGATCGCCGCAGACATGCGGGCCGGCCGAGGCGGCAAGGCCTAGAGCGCTAGGGTGGGTCTCATGGATCGCATCGTCATCGTCAACGGCCCCAACCTCAACCTCCTCGGCACCCGCGAGCCGGAGGTCTACGGGCGCCACACCCTGGCGGATGTGGAGAGCCTGTGCCGGGCTGCGGCCGAGAAGGCGGGACTGGAGCTCGTCTTCATGCAGTCCAACCACGAGGGCGAGATGATCGACGCGATCCATGAGGCCCGCGGAGCCCGCGGGCTCGTCATCAACGCGGGCGCCTACACCCATACCTCGGTCGCGCTGCGGGACGCCGTCGCGGGCGTCTCGGTGCCAGCGGTCGAGGTGCACATCAGCAACGTCCACGCGCGGGAGGAGTTCCGGCACCACTCCTATCTCTCGGCGGTGTGCCGGGCGGTCATCGTCGGCGCGGGCATCGAGGGCTACCGGTTCGCCGTCGAGCTGCTCGCGGCCTGAGGCTGCTCTCCTATCCGACCGTGCAGGCGCCCCCGGGCACCGTCTCGGTGTAGGACGCCGCAGCCTGGATCACCGGCAGCACCTCGCTCATCGTCAGCGCATAGCCGACGTCCGACTGGCTGGTGGACTTCGCGAAGATCGTGCCGACGACCTGGCCCTTGAGGTTGAGCAGCGGCCCGCCCGAGTTGCCCTGCTGCACATTCCCGGCGAGGGAGTAGACCTGGAGGTCGTGGCGCACCGTGGCGCCCGACTCGCTGATCGCCACGGTCGAGAGCCCCTGCACCGCTCCGGCTCGCAGAGCCAGCGGCCCGCCGAGGGGGTAGCCCGCGAAGGCGACCGTCTCCCCCGTCGTCGCCCCCGAGGCGATCTCGAGCGGCGCGGCCCGGAGACCGTCCGTGGCGATGACGGCGAGGTCCTTGACCGCGTTGTAGTAGACGACCCGTCCCGAGACCGCCTCCGAGCCGGGGATCTC
Organism: Arthrobacter sp.; assembly: GCA_018260285.1. Lineage (GTDB taxonomy): Bacteria > Actinomycetota > Actinomycetes > Actinomycetales > Micrococcaceae > Falsarthrobacter. The sequence continues at coordinate 3,599 of JAGLBH010000174.1, forward strand.
GACGACGACGTCGCTCACGCCGGCCACCACGTGCGCGTTCGTCACCACGCGGTCCTGCGCGACGACGAAGCCCGAGCCGTACTGGGACTGCGAGCACTGCGCCGCGACCCCGCTCACGCGGACCACCGAGGCGGAGGCAGCCTTCACCGCGTCCGTCTGCACGG
>JAGLBH010000175.1 GCA_018260285.1 Arthrobacter sp.
GCCCAGCTGAAGGCGGGGGTTGATGATCACGCCGCGCTCCGGGACTCCGTCGTCGTTAGCGTACTGGTACGTGAAGAGGCGCAGGCCCACGCCGATCTGGGTGGCCGCGAGGCCCACTCCGTGAGCCGCGTCCATCGTCTCGAACATGTCATCGATGAGGGTCTGGAGCTCGTCGTCGAACTCGGTGACCTCTGCGGTGGGGCGGTGAAGAACCGGCTCGCCGTAGATGGTGATCGGGCGGATGGCCATGGGACTCCTTGAGCGATGCGTGGCGGGGATGAAAAAAGACCGCCCAGAGGACGGTCTTTATCGGGGTGAGTAACGGGGTTTGAACCCGCGACCTTCTGGACCACAACCAGACGCTCTACCGACTGAGCTATACCCACCATTGTGCCGGATGCGGGCCCTTGCGGACCTTCACGCAGCGTGTTCCAGCATATACGAGATGGCCGCAGTCTACAAAATCGAGGGTCAGCGGCCCTCGTCAGAGGAGGCCAGGACGGACTCGGCGATCGACTGGGCGGTCGCTGAGTCCGGGCCGGGAGCGGGGACCATGATGGCCTCGCGGTAGTAGCGGAGCTCATTGATCGAGTCGAGGATGTCCCCGAGCGCGCGGTGGTTGCCCGTCTTCGCAGGGGCCTTGAAGTAGGCGCGCGGGTACCAGCGGCGAGCGAGCTCCTTGAGCGTTGAGACGTCCAGCACGCGGTAGTGCAGGTGGTCGATCACGCGGGGCATGTCACGGGTCAGGAAGGTCTTGTCCGTGCCGATCGAGTTGCCTGCGAGCAGGGCCTTCTTCGGATCCGGGCAGTGCTTCTGGATGTGGGCCAGGATGATGTCCTCGGCCTCGGCCATCCCGAGCCCCGCGTCGAGCTCCGTGATGAGGCCGGAGGAGGTGTGCATGGAGCGGACGAAGTCATTCATCCCCGCCACGGCCTCCGGCTCTGGCTTGATGACGACGTCGACGCCCTCGCTCAGGATGGTGAGCTCCGCATCGGTGACGACGCAGGCCACCTCGATGAGAGCATCCCGGCTGAGATCCAGCCCCGTCATCTCACAGTCGATCCAGACAATGTGTTCTTGAGAAATAGGCACGTCTTCCACAGTACGCGAACCGGACTCAAAAAGGCCGTTCTTGATAAGATGCGGAAGACCTGATCAGATCCCGACGACGAGGACGCAGCTTTGGCCAACGCAGCCCGATCCATGAGTGGGCTCAACATGGCCCGCTCCCCGGAGAGCCCCGGCAACTCGGGCCGATCGCCCTGGTTCAGCCCTCGCGGGCACGGTCGATTCACCACCTATGACGCCGCCGAGGGGCGGCCCTGGGTGGCGATCTGGCAGGGCTTCGCAGGCTCGATCCTTCTGCTCGTTGCCTCCTTCGGGGTCGGCTGGGTCTCCAACAGCTCGCATGAGTTCCTGACGCTCAAGCCGGTCATCTGGATGCGGTATGAGGGTGCCGGGGTCGTGTTCTCCATCGTGCTCCTCGTGCTCGGCGGAATGCTCCTCGTGAGGTCCTGGCTGAGACTCGGCAGCAGGCTGGGGGACTTCACCGGGCCTGAAGCGCGCGGGGCGGTGCGCTGGGCAACGGTCCTGTGGGCCCTGCCGCTCTGCTTCACTATGCCGCTCTTCAGCCGTGACGTCTTCGCGTACATCGCCCAGGGCCTCATGGTCACGAACGGGCTCAACCCCTACAAGGACAGCTACTCCCAGATCACCGGCTATCTGCAGATCGGCGCCGATGACCTCTGGTCCCAGTCTCCGACGCCCTACGGGCCCGTGTGGCTCTGGATCGAGTCGTGGGCCGTCTATTTCGGGGGAGGCGCGCCGCTGCCGAGCATCGCCGTCTTCCGCGCCGTGGCCGTGGTCGGGTTCCTGCTCATGTGGTGGGGCGTGGCCAAGCTCGCAGCCGTTCACAAGGTCAACGTGCCCCGCGCGGAATTCCTCTCCGTCACCAACCCCCTCGTTCTGACGACGTTCATCGCGAGCATCCACAACGACGCCCTCATGATGGGATGCGTCATGGTGGGGCTCTACCTCATCGCCCGAAAGCACCGAGTGCTGGGGATCGTCGTCTTCACCCTGTCCGTGGGCGTCAAGCCCATCACCGTGCTGCTTCTGCCCTTCATCGGCCTCATCTGGGCGGGGAAGGGCGCCTCGTGGCCTCGGAAGCTGGCCTTCGCGGCCCTCACGAGCGCCATCAGCCTGGGCATCATGGCCATCCTGGGATACCTGGTGGGCGGCGGGTTCGGCTGGGTGTCCGCCCTCAAGACCCCGGGCACCGTGTGGATCTGGTATGCGCCCGTGGGGCTGCTCGGCTTCATCGTCTCTCTGCTCGGCAACGCGCTCGGCATGAACGGCCAGAACCTGACGGAGGCCGTCTACCTCATCGCCAAGATCGCCGCCCTCGCGGTGGTTGCCCGCGTGTTCATCGTCGGAGAGGACTCACGGCTCATCCGGCGCATGGCTGTGGCGCTCACCGCCGTCGTCCTCTCCTCCTCGATGATCCAGGGCTGGTACGTGGTCTGGCTGCTGCCGCTCTTCGCGGTGTCCGGCGTGAGGTCCGACTGGCAGTACAAGGTCCTCTCCTTTGTGACTCCCTTCTTCATCGCGTACTCCCTGTGCGACCAGCTGGACGTCTTCCCCTACCTCGGGGACATCGACCTGACGAGCGCACGGAATCTCGCGGCCGTGCTCGTCCTCGCCTTCTGCATGTACCTCGTGGTCATGGACGTCAAGACCAAGCACCTCTTCAACCTCCAGTGGCCGACGGCGGGGGACATGGCCCGGGTCGGCAAGCGGGCCGCAGCCCGAACGCAGAGCGAGATGGAGCGCCTCGCCCGGGAGCGGCGGGAGCGGGCTGAGCTCTCCGCCTCCGGCACGAGCGACGATGACTCAAACTCGACCAAGGTTTTGTAGGCTGAACATCATGGACACACACGGCGTCAACACGAGCGAAACCACCTACCTGGCCACGTTCGAGGTCAGCGGCTGGGAGGGAACGCCCTACAGCGTCTCTGGGACGAACTCCGACCTCTCCGAGGTTCAGACGACGAAAGACTTCTCGGGGCAGATCGAAGGCGTCAGCTACGGCAGGCTTCTCATGGCAGGGAATGCCATTGGAGCGGGCTACGTGGGCTCTGAGGTCTTTGTCGGCGCGGTCGGGGATCGGACTGGCTCCTTCGTCTTCCAGCACTGGGGGCTGGCCGAGGGCGCTGCGGCCGCCTCGAGCGGCAACATCATCCCCGGGTCCGGAACTGGTGAGCTGGCCGATCTCACCGGTCACCTGACCATCTGGCAGGAGGCCGACGGAACCCATCGACTCAAGCTGCAGGCCCAACAGCGGTAGACTGGGACAGCGCGATCAGCCTCAGTAGCTCAGAGGATAGAGCAGGAGCCTTCTAATCTCTTGGTCGGGGGTTCGATTCCCTCCTGGGGCGCGTATTTACAGGGAAAGAGGCCCGTCCGGCACGCCGTCGGACGGGCCTCTGTCCTATGTGCTCCAGGGCAAGACGCATCATGGCAAGAATCGGTGTGAGCTCCAGACGCACCCGTCGGCCCGCGCCCAGCCGGATCGCCAGACCGACGCCCCTCTGGCCGTTCGGCCCTCCACAGCTCCGCCCCGTGCGGGATGCCGCAGAGCGTTGTCCACGTTCTCCGATAATGCCCCTCGCCGTCTGAACGATGACTGCCACAGTGTTCTTGCCGATGCCGTTTCGTCAAGGCATCCGGCAGGAAGGAACGCAGATGGCT
>JAGLBH010000176.1:0-3452 GCA_018260285.1 Arthrobacter sp.
CGTCCTCCGGGCAGTCGCCTGGCATGCTGGCCACGAGCCCTCCACCGCGGACGTCCTGCGGCTCCTGGAAGAACACGGCGCGCGCCCCTGGCAGGCCGGCGTCGTCGCGAACGTCATGACAGAAGCCTTCAGCGCCGCAGCGAGGGGCGAAGACCCGCGCCCCATGCCGGACGATCAACGCGGCCGCGTTGCTCCGACGGCTACCCCCGAGTAGCGTAAGGTGCATCACACTTAGATCCTCTCTCTGAAGGAGCACTCGTGCCGACCACCAATCCACGCAGACTGGGCCGAAGCGTTGTCTTCGTCGACGGCGTTCGCACCCCGTTCGGCAAAGCCGGAAGCAAGGGCATCTACGCAGACACCCGCGCGGACGACCTCGTGGTGCAGTGCATCCGCGAGCTCATGCGCCGCAACCCCTCCCTGCCGGCAGAGCGCATCGACGATGTCGCCATCGCCGCCACGACTCAGACCGGCGACCAGGGCCTGACGCTCGGCCGCACCGCCGGGCTGCTCTCGGGTCTTCCCCAGTCGGTGCCCGGCTTCGCGATCGACCGCATGTGCGCTGGCGCCATGACCGCGGTGACGACGACGGCGTCCGGCATCGGCGTCGGCGCCTACGACGTGGTCGTCGCAGGCGGCGTGGAGCACATGGGCCACCACCCGATGGGCGAAGGTGCGGATCCGAACCCTCGCTTCATGTCGGAGAGGCTTGTCGACCCGGCCGCGCTCAACATGGGCAACACCGCAGAGAACCTGCACGACCGCTTCCCCGAGATCACCAAGGAGCGGGCTGACCGCTACGCCGTGGGGTCCCAGAACAAGCTGGCCGCCGCCTACGAGGCCGGGAAGATCCAGCCGGACCTCGTGCCCGTCTCCACGAAGAAGGCCGGAGAGGGCTGGCGCCTGCAGACCGCAGACGAGCCGCCCCGCCCCGGAACCACGATGGAGGATCTGGCTGCGCTCCGCACGCCCTTCCGCGCCCACGGGCGAGTCACTGCGGGCAACGCCGCGGGTCTCAACGACGGCGCCACCGCGTCCCTCCTCGCCGCTGAGGAGACCGCCCAGGAGCTGGGGCTGACGGCCAAGATGCGCCTCGTGAGCTTCGCCTTCGCCGGCGTCGCCCCGGAGGTCATGGGCATCGGACCCGTTCCCGCCGCCGAGAAGGCGCTCCGCCTGGCCGGGCTGAGCATCGACGACATCGGCCTCTTCGAGATCAACGAGGCCTTCGCCGTCCAGGTGCTCTCCTTCCTCGACCACTTCGGCATCGCCGACGACGACGCGCGGGTGAACCGGTATGGCGGAGCCATCGCCGTCGGACACCCCCTCGCCTCCTCCGGCGTGCGCCTCATGACGCAGCTGGCGCGCCAGTTCGAGGAGGACCCGTCGGTCCGCTTCGGCATGACCGCAATGTGCATCGGGCTGGGCATGGGCGCGGCCGTCATCTGGGAAAACCCGCACCACGCCGATTACGGCAACTGAGACCAAAGGACCTGAGAACCATGACCACATCCTCTGAACTGGCGGCAAAGGTGCCGGGCGAGGTCGTCACGCACTCGTACCTGACGGACCTGCCGACCCCTGCGGGCACGATCGCCCTCATCACGCTCGACAACGACCAGGACCACCGGCGCCCCACGACGCTCGGCCCCTCGACGCTCCTCGAGCTCATCGAGGCCCTCAACACCGTGACCGCTCGGGCGAAGGCCGGGGAGATCGCGGGCGTCGCCATCACGGGCAAGCCGTACTTCCTCGTGGCCGGCGCCGACCTCTCGGCGGTGAACTCGCTGGCCACCCGTGAGGACGGGCTGGCGATGGCGGCCCTGGGCCACGAGGCCTACCAGCTCATCCACGAGCTGCCCGTCCCGAGCTTCGCCTTCATCAACGGGGCGGCCATGGGCGGCGGCCTCGAGATCGCGCTGGCCTGCGACTACCGCACGGTCTCAGCGGGCGCTCAGGGCATCTCCCTGCCTGAGGCGTTCATCGGCCTCATCCCCGGGTGGTCCGGCATCTACCTGCTGCCGCGCCTCATCGGCCCGGAGGCGGCCATGGAGGTCGTCATCAAGAACCCGCTCTCCAACAACCGCATGCTCGACGGGCGCAAGGCGGCCCAGCTGGGGATCGCCGACGAGCTCCTCGAGCCGGCGGACTTCCTCACCGAGTCGGTCCGGTGGGCCGCGCGCGTCCTCTCGGGTGATGTGACGGTTGAGCGGCCCAACGCCGTCGCCCCCTCCCCCGTCCCTGAGCTCGACGGCCCCATCACCGATCCGGAGGTCTCAGCGCGCTGGGACGCTGCGGTGGCCGAGGGCAAGAAGTTCGTGGCGGCCAAGACCGGGACGGCCGCGCCCGCTCCGCTCAAGGTGCTTGAGGTCTTCGCCGAGGGGAAGAGCCTCACCCGCGAGCAGTCGCGCGACATTGAGATCGAGGTCCTCGCGGACCTCATGCGCACCCCCGAGTTCCGCTCGACGGTGTACGCGTTCCTCGAGCTCGTCCAGAAGCGAGGCAAGCGACCCGCCGGAGCTCCCGACGCGACGCTCGCCAAGCCGGTCGGCAAGGTGGGCATCGTCGGCGCAGGCCTCATGGCCAGCCAGCTCGCCCTCGTCTTCGCGCGCAACCTCAAGGTGCCCGTCGTCATGACGGACATCGACCAGGCGCGCGTGGACAAGGGCGTGGGCTACGTGCACGGCGAGGTGGACAAGCTCCTCGCCAAGAAGCGCATCTCCTCGGACGCCGCCAACCGGACGAAGGCCCTCATCACGGGGACTGTGGACAAGTCCGCTTTCGCCGACGCGGACTTCGTCATCGAGGCCGTGTTCGAGGAGATGGGCGTCAAGAAGCAGGTCTTCGCGGAGATCGAGGGCATCATCTCTGAGAACTGCATTCTCGCGACGAACACCTCCTCTCTTTCGGTCGCCGAGATGGCCAAGGACCTCAAGCACCCCGAGCGGGTCATCGGCTTCCACTTCTTCAACCCGGTGGCCGTCATGCCGCTGCTGGAGATCGCCCGCACCGAGCACACCCGCGAGGACGTGCTCGCGACGGCGTTCGTCACCGGCAAGGCCCTCAAGAAGACCTTTGTGCTCGTCAAGGACTCGGCGGCCTTCGTGGTCAACCGCATTCTGCTGCGTCTCATGGGCGAGATCCAGAAGGCCTTCGACCAGGGCACCGACGCCGCCACGGCGGACCGGGCGCTGGCTCCCATGGGCCTGCCCATGACGCCGTTCACCCTCCTGCAGATGGTCGGCATCCCGGTGGCGCACCACGTCTCAGAGTCTCTCCACGCGGCATTCGGCGACCGATTCTGGGTCTCCGAGAACCTGCAGAAGCTCATCGACGCAGGCGTCAAGGGCATCTGGGAGAAGGGCGAGGACGGCAAGCCGTTCATTCCGCAGTCCACCCTGGATCTCATGACCTTCGGCGACAACCCGCAGACGAGCGAGCAGATTCTCACGACC
>JAGLBH010000176.1:3462-3739 GCA_018260285.1 Arthrobacter sp.
AGGGCGTCGCCGGAAGCCCCGAGGACATCGACCTCTGCATGATCCTCGGCGCCGGCTGGCCGTTCCACCTCGGCGGCATCACCCCGTACCTCGACCGCGTCGGCGCCTCCGAGCGCGTCAACGGAAAGAAGTTCGGGGCCATCTGAGGCTGACCGCTCTCTGACCCGCCTGCCCAGGTCCTCCGCCTCCGACTCAGTCGGTGCCGGAGGGCCTGGGCAGGCGTCTTCAGCGAAGAGAGCGCCTGAGCGGCTCTCCGGCGATGATGAGCGCGATCATC
>JAGLBH010000177.1 GCA_018260285.1 Arthrobacter sp.
CGAGCAGAAGCGTCTCGGTGGAGATGTACGTATCCCCGAGGCGAGCGGCCTCGGCGCGCGCGGCCTCGATGGCCTGGCCGAAGGCGCGCGTAGCCTGGGGCGGGCTCGCCGCGCCGGAGACCTTGGGCATCCGGTGGATGGCGGCACTGGCGGCGGTCGAGACCGCGTCCGGGTCAGCAGGCACGGCCTTGAGGACGGCGACGGCGACCGACTGCCGCACGTCCATGAGCGCCTTGAGCAGGTGCGCTGGCTCAAGGGCCGCGCTGCCCGCAATCGTGGCGTTCTGAAGGGCGGCCTGGATGGCCTCCTGGGATTTGGTGGTGAACTGGGCGTCGGCTGACATCCGGCCGGCTCCTTTCAGCGGCAGAGCGTCTTGTTTAAACTTGAGTCTACTCTACTCAACTTTGGAGATGGGTGGAATATTCCTCTCAGTTCGCCGGGTCAGGAAGGGGCCACGGCGTCGTCGTTCTTCGGGGCGGCGCGGGCGAAGAGGACACCCAGAAGGACGGTCAGCGCCAGGGCCATCGCGAGGAACCCCTCCGCCCAGACGACCCCCGTGAAGACGACGTAGGCCAGCGCGCACACCGCCCGCACCGCCCGGCCGCCCCGAGCCGCGAGGAGCACGAGCATCGGCAGCAGGTAGACCCAGTGGTGAACCCAGCTCACGGGAGAGGCCAGCGTGGTGCCCACACCCACGGCCAGGGCGCCGATGACCATCTCGCCGCGGCGGGACAGGCGCACCGCCAGCCAAAGGCACGCGCCCACGAGGAGCACCATGACCGCTTTGCCCAGGAGAGCGAGGTCCGGCGAGAGCATCGCGAAGAAGCCCTGAACGGACTTGTTGACGCCCGTGGCGAAGACCCCGTTGAGGTCCACCCTGTCCGAGAGGTGCCAGAAGGAGTCCGTCCAGAAGACCACGCTCTGCTGCGGGAAGAGGACCAGGCCCGCGAGGGTGCACGCGGCGGCGGCGAGACTCGCGCGCAGGGCGTCCCGCCAGCGGCCGAGCAGCAGCAGGAAGACGATGAACAGGCCCGGCGTGAGCTTCACGGCAGTCGCGGCCCCGATGAGCAGGCCCCCGCGCCGCCCGCGCGACATGAGCCAGAAGTCCAGCAGGCAGGCCGCCATGAGGAAAGCGTTCACCTGCCCGAACATGAGGTGATGCGCCAGCACCTCCGTGGTCATGAGAACGAGAGTCACGAGCGGAAGGGTCCACCATCTCCTCGTCACCTCCGGGCACGCGAGCACCACGGAGACGACGACGGCGGCCACCGTGGCGATGGACCACATCCCATAGGCCAGCCACCAGGGGCTGAGGGCCGCGGGAAGAAGGGGCAGGATCGCGAAGGGGGTGTAGTTGTAGGGCAGCCCGTCCTCGAGCATGGGACCGCTGACCCAGGTCGTGTAGAAGTCCTGCCCTCGGAGAGCCGTCTCCACGGCATAGCGGTAGGCGAAGAAGTCCACGGACCACACGCGCAGCCCCATGGCCTCCAGGGCCAGGAGGAAGACGGGAGGGGCCACGAGGCATGTGAGGACGACGGCCAGCAGGCCGCCCCGCGTGAACCGGGGCGCGGTCTGGGGCGTCGGCTGAGGGGAGACGGGGGATGAGTGCAGCACGCCCTCACTCTATCGGGGCGGCAAGAGCTCTCCGGGGTCCTCCCGGGCAGCCCGTAGAATGGCATGTCAAAGCACGACCACGGGAGTCCGCCTCGCAGCGAGACCCCTCAATCCACCAGTGGAGGACATCGAGTGAGCCTGACAGCCCTCCTCGCGGCCGTTCCGCCCGTCCTCGTCTATGTCATCGTGGCCCTCCTCATCGGCGTGGAGAGCATCGGCGTCCCCCTTCCCGGCGAGACAGGTCTCGTGGGAGCAACGCTGCTCTCCCTCCATCCGGACTCGACGCTCAACCCCTGGATCATCGCGGGCTCGGCCATGACGGGCGCCATCATCGGGGACTCCATCGGGTACACCGTGGGCCGCAGATACGGCAGCCGCCTCCTGGAATGGATGACTCGCCGATTCCCCCGTCACTTCACGCCGGCCCACATCCGCTATGCCGAGCACGTCTTCGCCCGCTGGGGCACATGGACCGTGTTCTTCGGCCGGTTCATCGCCCTGCTGCGCATTCTCGCCGGGCCTCTCGCGGGCACCCTCAAGATCGAGTACCGGCGCTTCCTCATCGCCAATGCCACTGGGGCAGTGGTCTGGGCCTTCGGCACCGTGTGGTTCATTGTCAGCGTGGGTGAGGCGGCACACCACTACCTCAAGGAGTTCGCGTGGGTGGGCTTCGGCGTCGTCCTCCTCGCCACGGCTCTTCTCGGAACCCTGCTCAACAGGCGAATCCAGGAGAATGTGCGCCGATTCGCCGACGAAGAGGACCAGGCAGCGGGCTCCCAGGGAAGCGCCACCTCCTGAACAGCCTTTCCGAAGGTTCAACCTTTACCTGAGGTTGCTCCCGCATGTTGATCGAATCGTGATCATTCCGTAACTTAGGACGTGTCGCACTTGATTCTCAAGGGCGATGCCTGCGGCTCCGCTGAATTCCACCGGTTGCAGGGTATGTGAGATTCAGGTGGAAGCGGGGGAACCAAAATTTCTGGCACGGGTTGGGGAAGACCTGTGCCTGGGGTGAAGTTCCTTTCGTCTTGGTGGAGCTGCACAGATCAGTCACACGCGCGGGCGCACGCCTGCCGCGTTCAGGAGCAGCAGCTTCAACAGCGCAGGACCGGCCGTTCCTCTGGGATCGGACCGAATCCGACAGCTAACCTCGCAGGCGTGGAGGAAACAGATGCTGGAAACACACACAGGCCTGCCCGCTGGCAGCCTTCGACAGCGTGGGGCCGCTGGCCGCTTCATCACCACGGGCGCGGCCGTCTCGGCCATGCTCGTGTCAGCAGCCGCACTCCCGAGCGCCGCTCAGGCGCAGACCACTCCTCGGGGCCTCTACACCCCCAAGGTCTCTCCCACTCCGGCACTGCCCGCCAAGAAGTCCTCCGCAATCCACCAGTACGTGCCCAACAGCGCGCCCGCCCAGTGGTGGAAGTGGTGGAATGATGACCACTCCAAGACCGGCTACTACTACGGCACCGGCGCCGAGCTCAACCTCTTCATGGCTGGCGGCGCTGAGGCTGACGAGACCGACCGCGTAGCAGACCAGATCCCCTACGTGGACCCCTCCGCACCCAGCCAGGTGTGGCGCTATTGGGACACGAAAGCCAACATCGCCGGCCTGTACACCGGCACCGGCAAGCAGCTCAACACCTTCCTCAACGCCTACTTCTCCGGGGCATCCCTTGAGCAGGCCATGAAGCGCGCGGGAACGACGACGCCGGTTGCCACCAAGCCTGCAGCCTCCACCCCAGCAGCGACCAAGCCTGCGACGGAAAAGCCGACCCCCAGCACGTCGACTGAGACCAAGCCCGCTGCAACCAAGCCTGCGGCCTCCACACCGGCAGAGACCAAGCCTGCATCCACGAAGCCCGCTGCACCGAAGCCCGCCCCCGCAGCGCCGGCCGTCAAGCACTACGTGGACAACAACGCGGACGCCCAGTGGTGGACCTACCGCGTCACCGACTCCTCCCCCAAGGAGACCTTCTACGGCACGGGCAAGCAGCTCAACGTCTTCCTCACGGCTTACATCGCCAACGGAGACAAGGACGCCGCCACCGCCCTGGCAGCCAAGCTCGGCCCGCTCGCACCCACCAAGCCCGCTGCCACCACGCCGG
>JAGLBH010000178.1:0-3432 GCA_018260285.1 Arthrobacter sp.
AGGACGAGGCCGTCCATGAGCGCCACATACGGCTTGGAGAGCTCGCTCGTGAAGTGGTCCATCGCGTACTCGTCCGTGAAGTAGCGGCGGTTCTGCTCGGCGTCGTTGCCGCGGTACATCTCGACGATGTCCCCGCCCGCGCAGAGGCCGCGCTCGCCCGCACCGTGGATGACCACCTGGGCGACCCCCGGGTCCTCCGCCCAGGAGCTCAGCGCGGAGGCGACGGCGCGGACCATCTCGTGGCTGAGCGCGTTGAGGGCGGACGGCCGGTTGAGCAGGATGAACCCTGTGAGGCCTCGGACTTCTGTGACGACAAGCTCAGTGCTGTTCATGAAGGAAACATATCAGCGAGAGTTGCTAGATTCAGATGAATGAAGATCGCAACCTGGAACGTGAACTCCCTCCGAGCCCGTGCTGACCGCGTGGAGGCGTGGCTCGAGCGCAGCGATGCGGACGTGCTCGCCCTCCAAGAGACCAAGTGCAAGGACGAGAACTTCCCATGGGAGCTCTTCGAGCGCGCCGGCTACGAGGTGGCGCACTTCGGCCTGAGCCAGTGGAACGGGGTGGCCATCGCCTCCCGTGTGGGGCTGGACAATGTGGAGCGCACGTTCGCCGGGCAGCCCGCCTTCGGCAAGGGGGGCAAGGACCCGGTCCAGGAGGCGCGCGCGATCGGCGCCGACTGCGGCGGGGTGCGCGTGTGGTCCCTCTACGTGCCGAACGGGCGCGGCCTGGAAGACGAGCACATGGGGTACAAGCTGCGCTGGCTGGACGAGCTGCGCGGTCAGGCGGCCGGATGGATGGCGGCTGACCCGGAGGCGAGGATCGCCCTCGTCGGCGACTGGAACATCGCGCCCCAGGACGACGACGTGTGGGACATCGACTACTTCCTCTCCGAGGGCCTCACCCACGTCTCCGCCCCGGAGCGGGCGGCCTTCCAGGCGTTCCTCGACGAGGGCTTCGTGGACCCCGTGCGCGCGGAGCACCCCGGCCCGGGCGTGTACACCTACTGGGACTACACGCAGCTGCGCTTCCCCAAGAAGGAGGGCATGCGGATCGACTTCCAGCTCCTCTCCCCCGCCCTGGCGCGGCAGGTCAGCCGCACGTGGATCGACCGCGACGAGCGCAAGGGCAAGGGCGCCTCGGACCACGCGCCCGTCGTCGTCGAATTCTCGGGTCTGGACGCCTAGATGGAAGCCGCGGCGAAGAGGCCGTACAGCATTGTGCGGCTGTACGTCCCGGCGGAGCAGTTCGCGGGGAGCGACTCGCCTGCGTCCGTGGCGCTGGGGCTGGACCACGATGCGCTCGAGGCCGCGGCGATCGCCGACGAGCTTCCCCAGCTGCTCATGTCCGCCGAGGACCGGCGGGCCCAGCTGCTCGAGCGCAGCCCCGTGTTCCGGGTCATCGTGGAGGACGGGGACGTCTACGTCTCCCCCGAGCAGCCCGAGGCGCGCCTCCCCGAGAGCGCTCGCTCCCTGTACCAGTCGCTGGGCGAGCACATGTTCACGCGGATGGTCTCGAAGGAGTCTCTCGAGGAGGCTCACGACGCCTTCTGCGACGACGACGCGAGCGCCCTCCCCTCGAGCCGCTACATGTGGGCCGGCTCTGCGTGCATTCCGATCTCGTGGCTCATCATGTTCGCGGTGGAGAGCGCCAAGCCCGTGGGACCCGAGGGCATTCTGCGGGTGGACGTGCTGACCGCTGTCACCCGGCTGCGCGAGGCGATCGTGACGCTGGCCTGGGCGGCCCTGCCGACGGACATCGTGGACGAGCTGGCCCGGACCGAGGCCTGGCTGTCCCCGCACCGGGCCGGGATCGTGGAGCTGGACTACGGGGCGGCCGCGCGCATCCTGGGGACGGACGACTCTCCGCGGGACCTCGCCGTGGCCATCGCCGCGCTCAAGGAGCGGGACACCGTCACGGCCGTGGCGGCCTATCGCCGCTTCGAGGCCCGCTGGAAGGCCGTGGCGCACACGCTCTTTCCCGTGGGCTAGGGGCAGCGGGCTCGGGCCGCCGGTCTCGGGCGCCTGGCAGGGCCTCCTGACACAGGGCATGAAAAAACCCCCACATGTAGAAGCCATGTGAGGGCTTTCGTGGCTCCGACCGGCGTCGATCCGGTGACCTTTCGATTTTCAGTCGAACGCTCTACCAACTGAGCTACAGAGCCTGGCATTCATCAAGGATGATCGCCTGGATTGCGAAATGGCTACCCCTTTCTCAAGAAGCAGCCACATCGACAATCTGAGCGACCCTGACGGGACTTGAACCCGCGACCTCCGCCGTGACAGGGCGGCGCGCTAACCAACTGCGCTACAGGGCCTTGCTGGATGTCTAAGAAGTTCTTCTAAAACTTCTTGTCTTTCCAAGAGTTAGACTCTATCATGCTTTTCCGTGAGAAGCAAACTCGCGTTTCCTTCGCCCGTCCGAGCAGTCTAGAACCACCACCGAAGTGGAGTACCCCCAACGGGATTCGAACCCGTGCCGCCGCCGTGAAAGGGCGGTGTCCTAGGCCGCTAGACGATGGGGGCCAGACATACACTCACCCTGGCCTGCACGAAACAGGCCCGCGCAAGCGGACTCGTAAAAGTCTAGATCAGATTCCCCGAAAACACAAAATCCGTCGGCCCCCCTCTAGAATTACCCGGGTGCCAGCTCACACAGCCGCTACCCCAGACCGCCGCACCGCCGACGGAGCACGCCGCAGAACCCGCGTCGTCGTCGCCTCGGCCGCCGCGGGGCAGTTCGTCGAGTTCTACGACTTCCTCATCTACGCCTACGTGGCCACCCACATCTCCCACCAGTTCTTCGCCCCGGGCGACCCGGTGGCGAGCATGCTCCAGACCTTCGGCGTCTTCGCCCTGGGGTTCACGATGCGCCCGCTCGGCGGCCTCGTCTTCTCCCACTTCGGAGACCGGATCGGGCGCCGGAGGGTGCTCTCCGCCGTCATCCTCCTCATGGGAGCCTCGACGGCGGCCATCGGCCTGCTCCCCACCTATGAGCAGGCGGGCGTCTGGGCGCCCGTTCTCCTCACGCTCTGCCGCATGATCCAGGGCTTCTCCGCAGGGGCGGAGACCATCGGCTCCAACACCCTCGTGGCCGAGCACGCCCCGGCCCACCGCCGGGCCTTCGCCGTGAGCATGTCCTCCACCTTCATCAACCTGCCCGGCATCTTCGCGGCCCTCCTCGTCATGACCCTCATCAGGGTCATGGGCGCCGGGTCCTTCGAGTTCGCGGGCTGGCGCTACTGCTTCTTCCTCGGCGGCGTGTTCGCCTTCGTCGGCCTGCTCATCCGGTTCGGCATCACCGAGTCCCCCGAGTTCGCGCGGCAGGCCTCCGCCCAGGCGCCGCCCCGCGTGCCTCTCCTGGAGTCCCTGCGCGAGCACCCCCGTCAGATCGCCCTCGCCTTCGCCCTGTCCGTGCTCTCCGGCCTCAGCT
>JAGLBH010000178.1:3442-3712 GCA_018260285.1 Arthrobacter sp.
ACACGATGAGCGGGTACATGACGAGCTTCCTCCAGACGAGCGGCGGCCTCTCCGCCACGGATGCGCTCGCCTCGAACGCCATCGCCCTCGGCGTGCTCTTCGTCGGGCAGCCTCTCGGCGGGCTGCTCTCCGACGTCGTCGGCCGGGGCCGCATGCTCACGGCGGGCGCGCTGGCGATCGCAGCCACCGCGTACCCCGCGTATCTCCTCGCGGGCAGCGGCACGTTCCAGGGCGCGGTGGCGGGTCAGGTGCTGCTCGCGCTCGCGCTGG
>JAGLBH010000179.1 GCA_018260285.1 Arthrobacter sp.
CGGCGGGCAGCGCGAACCGAGGCCGCCGCCCCTGCAGCACGGGGCCCAGGAGCCCTCCGACCACAGCGGCGCCGAAGCGCACGAGGTCTGGGAAGGTTCCGCTGTAGAGAACCAGCACGGCCAAGAGGGTGATCAGACCGACCCGCAGGCGGCGGCGCCACAGCGGCCCGCACGTCGCCGTCGCGGCAGCAGCGATGCCGATCACCAGGGCGCTCGGCCCCACGAAGGTGAATTTGAAGAGCTGGACGCCCCAGTCTCCCAGGAGAGATCTGCCCACCTGGACCACGAGGATGGCCACCAGGGAGCCGATCACCTGCCCGGCAACAGCGGAGATGAGCAGACGCCGGGCCCCCATCCTGTATTCGGCCAGGAGGCCCACAGCCAGAAGTCCGAGCGTCCAGAGGATATAGGCCAGGAGGTTGAGCTCCCAGAAGGCAGAGGTGAGGAGCGTCCACGGGCCATTCCCGAGAGAGGAGGCAGTCAGCCCCACCGCACGGCGGAGCTCAGGAGCGGGCCCGTGGAACAGGGAGCTCGTGATAAGCCCGCACATCCAGAAGAGGAAGATGAGGGAATAGGTCCCTGGCGCCTTGAAGAACCGGCGCTTCTCAATGGCCCGGCGAGAGCCAGTCCGTTCAGCGAGTGCGGCGAACCCCGAACCCAGGGGCTGTGTGCGTTGAGCCATCTGTTGCGGTGCCTCACCGTCAGTGATCGGAGTTTATTTTCAAAGGCCAATCATAGCGAGGACTTCCCGAAGGTTTCCTGAAAGAAAGGGCGATTTCCATCGCAGACTGCTCCTGTACAGTGGCACTCTGAGCGCTGAGAAATCCACCGTGCTTTGCTGAGACACGCCCCCTGAACTTCGAAGGAACTTCACGCCTATGTCCACTTTCTCGGACATCGACCTGCTGGACGGCCCCTTTCCGGCCACGATCGCGGTTCTGACTGTCGCAGCCGGTGTTTTCCTTCTCTTCGGGCGCACGTGGAAGTGGCTGCGCACGGTCGTGATTCTGGTTCTCATCGCCGTTGCCCTGACCTTCCTCATCAACTGGTACGAGGTGCATGTCGACGCCCTCTCCGCCTACAACCTCCCCATGGACACGCTCGTGCCGATCGGCGGAGGCGTGCTGGCGCTCCTGCTGACGATCGCGCACATCATCCGGGGCCGATGGTGGAAAAAGCTCCTCGCTCCGATCGCCCTCATCGTCGTTGTTCTCGCTGCTGCCATGCAGGTCAACTCCTACTACGGCGCGTACCTCACGGTGGGTGATCTGATCGGCTCCTCCAGCAAGGAGGTCAAGCCTCTCCCCAACTCGGCCCTGAAGAAGTTCGGACAGCCCTATCCGGAGTTCCGAGAGGGCAAGGCAGCCGTGGACGTCTGGAAGAAGCCCGCGGGCCTTCCCAGCCAAGGGTCCGTCTACTCTGTGAAAATCCCCGGAAAGTTGTCGAAGTTCAAGCCCCGCGACGGATATGTCTATCTGCCGCCCGCCTACAAGGCGAAGACGCGGCTGCCCCTGCCCGTTGTGGTTCTCATCACAGGCCAGCCCGGATCCCCGGAGCAGTGGCTGAGCGCAGGGGTCATCCAGAAGACGATGGACGAATATGCGGCCCGGCACAACGGCCTGGCTCCCATCGTGGTCATGCCGGATGTCAACGGCTCGACTCAGGGCAACACAGTCTGCATGGACTCGAAAATCGCCAAAGCTGACACCTACCTCTCCAAGGACATCCCGGCCTGGATCAAGGAGAATCTCTCCGCTGACCCGAATCCTGCCCGGTGGGTCATTGCCGGATTCTCTTTCGGAGGAACCTGCGCCCTCCAGATGGCGGCGCTTCATCCCGCCGTCTATCCGAACGCGATCGTCATGAGCGGCGAGGCCGAGCCCGCGGTGTTCTCCGACCGGGCGAAGACGATCCAGGCCACCTTCGGCGGCAATGCTGCGGCCTTCGATGCGCTGACCCCGCTGCACGTCATGGCCCGCACCCACTACAAGCACTCTGCTGTCTACTTTGCGGCAGGGGCGGGAGACGAGCGCTTCAGCGGCTATATGCGCACCACCTCTGCAGCTGCGAAGAAGGCGGGCATGGACGTCAGCGTGCACTCCGTGCCCGGTGTGGGCCACTCCTGGAAGGTTCCCGCGAACGCGCTGGGACCCGCGCTCGACTGGCACAGCAAGCGGCTCGGCCTCTCTAAGTAGGGGGCACCCTCCCCGGCGCTGTCGGCAGATCTCCTGATATTTCACCGCATGAAATATTCTTTATTGAATTGATATGACATCGTCACAGGATCGTCATTCATTTCACGAATGAGCCCCCTGACCGATTGATAGTGTCGAAAGCGTTCCCACGGATGAGTCAGGAGAAGACCTTGTCGGTACGCACTCGAATCGCACTGTCCATCGCCGCCGCCCTTGCCCTCGGCGCCGCACCCGCCCAGGCCGGCCAGGTCGGAGCAGGCCCCGCGCCGTCTCCCCTTGCAGACCTCGACCCGGTGGTGACGTCCACACCCGCCGGAACCCGTGTCTCGCTGAGTCCCCAGACCCGCCTGCTGGACACGACCGTGACCTATATCGCCATCAACCGCGTGACCGGTGAGCGGCTTGTCCCGGACGCCGACGGCATGCTTCCCGCGCCGCTGAGCGACGGCCTCTGGACGGTCGGGGCCACGGGCCTCGGACCGAACGGCCCGATCGCCGTCGGGCAGGCCCAGCTGGAGGTCTCCGGGGGACGGATCGTCTCCTCCGTGCAGGACGACGGCCAGCACGGCCTTCCCCTCGTCTGGACAGCCCGCGGCGCCTCGCTGAGCATTGAGCCGGCCGCAGGAGCCGAGCTGGGAGACGTGTACCAGTGGCAGATGCTTCGCGCGGACGACATGCAGGTCGTCGCCCGCCAGGCCGTGACGGCCCCCGGACGCAGCCTCGACTCCACTCGCGCGCATTTCGTCAACCTGCCTGACGGCCGCTACGTGTTCCATTCGGAAGCCTATAGAGGCGGCCTTCTCACCCATGCGGGAGATGTGGTCGTCCTCGTCACGGGCGGGATCGCGACACCCGCCTAGCCGAGAGTGGCCCCAGGCCCGGGGAGAGCCTCTCGAGGGAGCCGGACCCACCCGTCCGGCTCCCTCCGCACGAGTCCCATGGACTCGAACTTCTCAAGCCATCCGAGCATGGGCCACTGGCCCCACCGACGCCGGAAGACCCGGGCGTTGACGAGGATCTCATCGAGGTGCTCCACCGGCGGGCTGCTCACAGGGTGATGCTGGTGAAAGGCGTGGGCCCCGCCCACCCACAGGAGCTCGACGCCGGCTGCCCGCGCCGCGTAGGCGAAGTCCGTGTCCTCGCCCCCATAGCCTGAGTACTCGAGGCAGAACCCGCCGATCCGCTCGAAGGTCTCAGGGGTCAGGGCGAAGGAGAGGGACCAGAAGAGGTCGTAGTCGCTCCGCGGGCCTGCCGGGGAGACCGGAATGGACTCGCCCAGGGCCGGGGCGGGACGGGCCGCATGCGGATGGACCGAGGTGTAGACGCCCGCGAGGTCCTGCCGGGTCTCCTCAGCCGTCAGATACGTCACGGGGCCGGCGAGCAGCGCTTCAGGGTGCTCCCTCCACTGAGCGGCGTATGCGGGGAACAGATCTGGCCCCGGAATGCAGTCCGCGTCGAGGAAGACGATGAGGTCCGCCCCGCGCTCGACGGCCGCCCGAGCCCCG
>JAGLBH010000017.1 GCA_018260285.1 Arthrobacter sp.
GTGTAGGCGCTTGCACCCCGGAGAAGCAGGGGGTGCAGGGGGAAGCACCCCCAAGAAGTAGGGTGTAGAGGGACGGGCACCCCCGAGTATCCGGG
This sequence comes from Arthrobacter sp., assembly GCA_018260285.1. Classification (GTDB taxonomy): domain Bacteria; phylum Actinomycetota; class Actinomycetes; order Actinomycetales; family Micrococcaceae; genus Falsarthrobacter. The sequence continues at coordinate 96 of JAGLBH010000017.1, forward strand.
GGTGCAGGGGGAAGCGCCCCCAAGAAGTAGGGGGTAGAGGGACGGGCGCCCCCGAGTATCCGGGGGTGTACAGGGAGCGCCCCCGAGAATGCGGGGGTGTACAGGACGCGCCCCCGAGAATCCGGGGGCGGAGGGCAGCTGCGGCGGAGAGCGGAGGCCCCACGGCTGCTGCTGCCCGGCCTCGTGCGCGCGGCTACGATGAAAACATGACTGCTGAGACCTTCTGCGCCACCGGATCACCCGTCGAGCTGACCTGCGGAGGGGCGCGTGTCCTCATCGCACCCCTGGGGGCGGGGCTGCGCCTGTACGAGCGCTTCGGCGTCGCTCTCGTGGAGACCTATGGGAGCGAGGCGACAGCCCCCGGAGCCACCGGACTGCTCCTGGCACCCTGGGGCAACCGGGTGAGGGACGGGCAGTGGCAGCTCGACGGCGAGACCCAGCAGCTGGACCTGACGGAGGTCTCCCGGAACAACGCGAGCCACGGGCTGCTGCGGAACACCTACTACCGCGTGGCGGAGCAGAGCCCGAGCGCCGTCACGCTGGAGGCGGAGATCGCCCCGCAGCACGGCTTCCCCTTCCGCATGACCCACACTGCCCGGTACGAGCTCACGGACGAAGGGCACCTGACGGTTGAGCAGACTCTCACCAACCACTCGCCGCGCACGGCCCCCGCAGCCCTCGGCGCCCACCCCTACCTCCGCCTGGGAGCGCAGGACCCGTCGGAGCTCACCCTCAGCCTCCGCGCGCAGACTCGGGTAGTCACGGATGAGCGCCTGCTGCCCGTCGGCAAGGAGCCGGTGGCAGGGGAGTACGACCTCTCGCAGCGCCGCATCGCCGGGTTCTCCCTCGACTGCGCCTACATGGACCTCGACGTGACGGGGCCCCAGCCGGGTGAAAGCGCAGACCGGGTGGTCCGGGCAGCCCTCACGGACGACGACGGCCAGAGGGTGACCCTCTGGGGTGACGCCTCCACGGTCTCCTGCCTCCACGTCTTCGTCACGGACGGGCTGAGCGGCCAGGAGAAATCCGTGGCGGTTGAGCCGATGACCGCCCCAGCGGATGCCTTCAACTCAGGAGATGGACTGGTCTGGCTCGCTCAGGGTGAGTCCCTTAAGATGCGGTGGGGGATGACGTCCAGTCTTCACCCCGCATCCTGACCCGCCTCTTCCGCCCGCACATCTCTCCTGACGACACTGAAGGAACACCATGACTGAATCGCTGCCCGTGACTCTTGCCGAGGTTGAACGAGCTCAGGAGATGATTCAGGACATCGTCATGCACACGCCCGTGGAGAAGTCCCGGGCGCTGGCCAAGGAGCTCGGCCGGGACATCAAGGTCATCGGCGTCCAGGCGGAGAACGCCGCCGCGTACCCTCCCTCCCTCGCGGCGGACGTCCTCGTGCCCCTCACGAAGGTCTCCACGATCGCAGACGGCATCGCGGTCGGCCGCCCCGGCCAGGTCCCCTTCTCGATCATCCGGGAGCTGGTGGACGACGTCGTGACCGTCAGCGAAGATGCGCTCTCGAGGGCGCTCATCTTCCTGCTGGAGCGGGCCAAGATGGTCGTTGAGCCGGCGGGGGCCGTCGGCGTCGCCGCTCTCATGGAGGGCGTCATCAAGCCGGAGGGCACCACCGCCGTCGTCCTCTCGGGCGGAAACATCGACCCGCTCCTCATGCTCAAGGTGATTCAGCGCGGCCTCTTCGCCTCGGGGCGGTTCGTGACGATCCGGATCATGCTCGACGACCGGCCGGGTTCGCTCAAGTCGATCTCCCGGATCATCGCGGACAACGACGCGAACGTGACCCGCGTGGATCACACGCGCATCGGCGGCTCGATCGCCATGGGGCGCGTGGCTATCACGATTGACCTCGAGACGAAGGGCCACGAGCACGCTGAGGTCGTCTTCGACGCGCTGCGGGCCGAGGGGTTCGAGCCGATCGTCCAGCCGGGCTGACCTCTCACACGAGAAGCGCCCCACAGGGGCAGAGCCATTCGGGTCATGCACAGCGCCCACCGGGGCGCGTACTGAGACTCTATGCACCATCCCGGGGTCAGAGAAGGCCGGGTACGGGAATAGCGTTGAAGACCTATTGGAGGTCACCCAGTGAAGAATCTGCAAGAGACCCTGAATGAGCGGATGGTATCAGAGCTCGTAAGGAAGCGGTTTCTCCTGAGGCAGTGGTTCCTCAGTCCTGGATTGACTACTCACTGCGCTATCACAATGGCGAGTCCCTTATAAATATAAATTGAAATGGGGTAGTAAAAGGTTCGCAACAGGATGAATCCTGTTGCGAACCTTTATTTCTGATAAGCTAATTTGTAGATCAGGCCTCCGAGAATCCCAAATCCAATTGAGAAAATCCAGTTTTTCATATCTAACACAGAATCAATAAGTGAAACGCTGTTGTTCATGACAATCAGAGCCACCATTGAAAGCAGTGTTACTAGAAGCATAGAGAATAAGACCCCCAGCACTTCCCTGGGTTTTGATTTATTGTGTGCTCCACTCAATTGATTCATCTCCTAAAGTTTGCTTCGGCACCCCCATGCCGCACCAGCGAGAAGTGCGGCTAGACCTGCAGGTCCGCCGACACCTCTCAGTGCAATAGGACCCGCAATGCGAGCAACTGTCTGAGCGGCTAGGCCCCAATTCCAGGCCTTTATGGCAGTCGCGGTTGCTTGGATCATTCCGGGGGTGTTGGCAATGCCAATGCCGACCGCATTGCCGATAGTGCACCTGGCAAAATCCTCTGCGTTGTACGCTACGATACCCCAGCCCTAGATGAAAAATTGCCGGAGAGGTTTTCAAGCTCCTCGGATGGGGTATTCATTAACAGGGCAATTCCCTTAAATGAATCCATCTGATCTGCGTAGCCTCCTCTGCGGACAGCAGATTCATCTACCTCATAGATCCCGTTCACGTTTTTGACGTACTTTGTGAAAATATCCTGGAGATCTTTTGAAATTCGATGAACTTCTGATTGAAAAGCTCTGCTTTCCTTGGAAGAAGCAGGTGAATGATTGCTCGCTGGCGCAGCATTCGCTGCAGTTCCACCTGTCACTCCAGAAAGAATTGCAAACGCAACAGCAGAAGCAATTGCTTTTCCTGGAAGAGATCTCACATTCATTGGAATCCTCTCTCGAAGTGAATCAACCTTGACAATCACTATTGTTGGCGTCAGTCCTTAAAAGGTGCTGTGATTTTGATAACAATCAAGTAACTATTATTTGAGCGTTGGACATCAGTTTGATCCTCGCTCTCCCGCAGGGGAGTGCCCAAGTGAGACCCTGAATGCTCCTGCACTAGCGCGGTCTGAGGCCTTCGTGGCCTGCGCCCTAGACTGCCTGACGGGCTCTCAGTCTCTTCTTCCCGGGGGGATTCCCTGTTCGGGGGATTCTCCACGATGCTGAACCCGCTTGCCCGAGGCATGGCAGACCTTGGTCCCCCCACCACAGGGCTGGCGGCTCGATCGCTATGGGGCGCGTGGCTATCACGATCGACCTCGAGACGAAGGGCCACGAGCACGCAGAGGTCGTCTTCGACGCGCTGCGGGCCGAGGGGTTCGAGCCGATCGTCCAGCCGGGCTGACTCCTCACACGAGAAGCGCCCCCTGTCTGGACCGCACGCCCCCGAGCTGACGGGGGTGTCGCGGCCCAGGCAGGGGGCGCTGTGGCGTGAGCCGGGAGGCTCTAGCCCGTGAAGGGCACGGCCTTGAGGATCTCGACCTCGATGGTCTTGCCGTTGGGGGCCTCGAAGGAGGTCTTGTCGCCGGCGGTCTTGCCGAGGATGGCCTGGCCGAGGGGGGACTTCTCCGAGTAGACGTGGAGGTCCATGTCGCCGGCGATCTCGCGGGAGCCCAGGAGGAACTCCTCCTCGTCACCGGCGATCGTGGCGGTGACCATCATGCCGGGCTCGACGATGCCGTCGTCCTCAGGGGCCTCGCCGACCTGCGCGGTCTCGAGCAGCTGGGTCAGCTGGCGGATGCGAGCCTCAGCCTTGCCCTGGTCCTCCTTGGCCGCGTGGTAGCCGCCGTTCTCCTTGAGGTCGCCCTCGCTGCGGGCGTCTTCGATGCGCTGAGCGATTTCAGCGCGGCCCGGACCCTCAAGGTGCTCAAGCTCAGCCTTGAGGCGGTCGTAGGACTCCTGGGTCAGCCAGGCGCCGTTCTGCTCAGTGCTCATGGTGCTACTCCTTGATTGAAAGCGGGATAGAAAAACGTGAGCGCCGCGGCTGGAGATGCGCGGCGCCGGGAAGGGACATGGTCACTAGGTATTCATAGTAGTGCCGGACCTCACGCAAACCAATACACATCCTGGGCGGCTCCTGGGGAAGAAGCCGCGCAGAGGGCTACTTGACGGTCCAGCAGGAGTGGACCCCTCCGTTGACGCCCGCGGAGACAGTCCGCAGGGTCACCCGGTGGTTGGTCGTCGAGCCGTCTGCGCTCGCCGCAGGGCTGCCGGGCTCTGTGGGAGGGATCTGCACGACGCGCCAGCCCACCACGGCGTGGTCCTCGCTGAGCACCTGGACCGCGCACTCGGCGGCGGCGGAGGGGTGCTTGGTGACGGAGAAGTCCACGACAGCCTGTCCCTTCTCGGGGAAGGAGAAGGAGATGTCCTTGCTGCTCACGAGGACTTGCGCTCGGTAGAGGGTCAGGCCCCCCGCGAGAAGAACGGCAAGAACCAGTGCGGCGATGGCCCAGAGCCGCGCGCGGGGGCTCATCCGGCCGCCTCCGCCCAGCGTGAACGAGGGGCGTCTGGCGCCGTACCGCTCGGCTAGGCTTGAGGTCTGCATGATCCCCCTATCTTACTCATCTCCCCTGGAGCACACCTGTGACCTCAACGCCTGCTGACGGTTTCCGCATCCTCGCCATTCACGCCCACCCGGACGACGAGTCCAGCAAGGGCGCCGGCACGATGATCCGCTACGTCTCGGAGGGCGCCCGCGTCATGGTGGCCACCTGCACGGGAGGGGAGCGCGGCGACGTTCTCAACCAGGCCGTGGCCCTCGAGCCGATGGCCTCCCGGGACCTCGCGGGCATGCGCATCCGCGAGATGGCCGACGCCGCACGCCACCTCGGCGTGGAGCATCGCTGGATCAGTTTCGCCGACTCCGGCCTGCCGGAGGGGGACCCCATGCCGCCTCTTCCTTTCGGCAGCTTCGGCACCCTGCCGATCGAGCAGGCCGCAGCGCCGCTCATCCGCCTGGCCCGCGACTTCAAGCCGCACGTGATCCTCGCGTATGACGAGAACGGCGGCTACCCGCACCCCGACCACATCCAGTCCCATCGCGTGGCGATGGAGGTCTACCTCAAGGCCGGCGACCCCGAGGCCTACCCGGGCCTGGGGGAGCCCTGGGAGCCGAGCAAGCTGTACTACGACCGCGGCTTCAACCCGGAGAAGCTCCGCGCCCTCCACGAGTCGATCCTGGCCGACGGCAACGAGTCTCCCTTCACGGACTGGCTGGCCCGCATGGAGTCCGCACCGGACCCCAGCTCCGGGTGGAAGACCTATGAGACCACGACCCAGATCGACGTGGCCCCGTACATCGAGCAGCGCGAAGAGGCCCTCAAGGCACACCGCACCCAGATCGATCCGGAGTCTGCGTTCTTCGCCGTGCCCGCCGCCCGGCAGCGCGAGATCTGGCCGTGGGAGGACTACGTCCTGGCTGAGTCCCGCGTGGAGACCTCCCTGCCGGAGTCAGATCTTCTTCAGGGGCTGCGCGTAGAATCGACCAGTGCTTAACTCTTCCCTCCTGACCCTCATCCTGGCCACGCCCTCGCCCTCGCCGACCGCCTCCGACGGCTCGGCCATGACCTATGAGAGCTACGGGCCGGGAGCGCTGGGCTTCGTGGCGACGGCCTTCATGGTCACGCTGACGATCCTCCTCATGCGCAACATGTCCCGCAAGCTTCGTCGCGTCCGCTACGCGGAGCAGGTGCGGGAGGAGTTCGAGGGGGCTGCGGCGTCGTCCTCCGAGGATCCCGCGCGTCCCACGACGCTCTAGGAGCCGACCGGCGCCCTAGCGGGCGTGGGTCACGGCGATGAGGATCGCCGTGTAGTGGCAGACGAACCCGACTACGGTGAAGACGTGGAAGAGCTCGTGGAACCCGAACCACTCGAGACTGAAGTTCGGGCGCTTCGCCGCGTAGAACACCGCCCCGGCAATGTAGAACGCGCCGCCGATGACGATGAGCATCGCCGCGGGCACTGACGCAGCGAAGAACTGCGGCATGAAGAAGATCGCGGCCAGCCCCAGGAGCATGTACACGGGCGTGTAGAGCCAGCGGGGCGCATTGAGCCACACGAGGCGGAAGACGACGCCGAGCAGCGCCCCGCTCCACACGAGCCAGAGCAGGAGCACGGCCGTCGGGCGGTCCAGCAGGGTCCAGGCGAGCGGCGTGTACGAGCCGGCGATGACGAGCATGATGTTCGTGTGGTCCAGCCGCTTGAGCAGGAGGCGGGCCTTCTCGCCCCACGTGCCCCGGTGGTAGATGCCCGAGACCGTGAAGAGGGACACGCCGGTCAGGGCGTAGACAGCACAGGCGAGGCGGTCCCCGGCGTCCGGCGCGAGGACGAGCAGCAGGAGCGCCGCCGCGAACGCGAGAGGGGCCATGACGGCGTGGATCCACCCGCGGAGACGGGGCTTGTGGAGAGGGTCCACGGGCCGCCGGATGCGATTTCTGGGCGTGCGTCCTGACTCGAGGGGAAGGCTCGTCATGCAATCCATCGTAGACTTTCTCGCTGAAGGCTCACCCGATACGGTAGAGGAGATCGGCTGAGCGGACCGGCTGAGCCAGGGACTAAGGAATAACGGGCATGCGCATTCACCACGTGTTGTATGAGCTCTACTCGCGCCGCCTGCGCCGCGAGGTGGCCCCCGCGGTCCTTCCCAAGCACATCGGGGTCATGGTGGACGGGAACCGCCGCTGGGCCAAGCTCGCGGGCGCCCCCACCCATGACGGGCACCAGGCCGGGGCGGACAAGATCGTGGAGTTCCTCGGATGGTGCCGCGAGCTGACGATCCCCACCGTGACCCTCTACATGCTCTCCACGGACAACCTCTCCCGGTCGAGCGAAGAGCTCGACGCCCTCATCGACATCATCGGCAACACCGTGGACCGCCTGGCGGAGACCCCGGGCCTGCGCGTTGTGCCCGTCGGCGCCCTGGAGATCCTCCCCGAGCACCTGGCGACCAAGCTCGCCGCGGCCGCGGCTCACGTGCCGGACGACTGCGCACTCCAGGTCAACGTGGCCGTGGGGTACGGGGGACGGCGGGAGATCGTGGACGCCGTCAAGGAGATCCTCCGAGAGGCCGACGACGCCGGGCGCAGCCTGTCCGACGTGGCCCAGTCTCTCACCGACCTGCAGATCAGCGAGCACCTCTACACGCGGGGGCAGCCGGATCCGGACCTCGTCATCCGCACAAGCGGCGAGCAGCGCCTCTCCGGCTTTCTCATGTGGCAGTCCGCGTACTCTGAGTTCTACTTCTGCGAGGCGCTCTGGCCGGACTTCCGCCGCGTGGACTTCCTCCGCGCGCTGCGCGACTACGCGAGCCGCCAGCGCCGCTTCGGGGCCTAGCACTCCCTCGGGGCATAGACCCCCGGAGCCCAGCCCCGCCACACGGCCGATCGCGGCCTCCCGTTCACGCGGGGTTCACACCCGCGGCCTAGCGTGGGGCGTGTGAAGACCTTCGTCATAGACACCTCAGTCCTCCTCGCCGACCCCAAGGCGCTCACCCGGTTCGACGAGCACGACGTCGTCCTCCCGATCACGGTCATCGCCGAGCTGGAGAAGAAGCGCAGCGACCCGGAGATCGGCTACTTCGCCCGCCAGGCGCTGCGCCTGCTCGACGACCTGCGCCGCGAGCACGGCTCCCTCGCCCGCCCGGTGCCCGTGGGGCGCGGGGGCACCCTGCGGGTCGAGCTCAACCACATCTCCGCCGAGGTGCTGCCCCTCGGGTTCCGCTCGGGCGACAACGACGCGCGCATCCTCGCCGTCGCCAAAGCGCTCGCGGACGAGGGCTGTGACGTGGTGCTCGTCTCCAAGGACGTCCCCATGCGCATCAAGGCCTCCGCGATGGGCCTCGAGGCGGACGAGTACCGCAACGAGCTGGCCAAGGACTCGGGCTGGACCGGCGTCGTCTCCCTGACCGTGGGATCCGAGGGGATCGCGGAGCTCTACGACGAGGGCGCGGTGAGCCTGGCCGATCTCTCCGAGGGCGACGACGCGGCTCGTCTCCCCGTGAACACGGGCCTCGTGCTGCACTCGGACCGTGGATCCGCCCTGGCGCGCGTGGCCCAGGGCGGACAGGCTGTGCTCGTGCGCGGCGAGAAGGAGGCTTTCGGCGTGCGGGGACGCTCCGCGGAGCAGCGCCTGGCCCTGGAGATGCTCTTGGACCCGAGCATCGGGATCGTCTCCCTCGGGGGCCGGGCAGGCACGGGCAAGTCCGCGCTGGCGCTCTGTGCCGGGCTCGAGGCGGTGGTGGAGCGTCGCGAGCAGCGGAAGGTCGTGGTCTTCCGGCCGCTCTACGCGGTGGGCGGCCAGGAGCTCGGGTACCTGCCCGGCTCGGAGCAGGAGAAGATGGGCCCGTGGGCGCAGGCGGTGTTCGACACGCTCGGCGCGGTGACGAGCCGCACGGTCATCGAGGAGGTCATGGAGCGCGGGCTGCTCGAGGTCCTGCCGCTGACGCACATTCGGGGCAGGTCCCTCCACGACTCGTACGTGATCGTCGACGAGGCCCAGTCCCTGGAGAAGAACGTGCTCCTGACGGTCCTCAGCCGGATTGGGCAGAACTCCAAGGTGGTGCTGACCCACGACGTGGCCCAGCGTGACAATCTGCGGGTCGGCCGGCACGACGGCGTCGCGGCCGTGGTGGAGACGCTCAAGGGCCAGCCGCTCTTCGCGCACGTGACCCTGACCCGCAGCGAGCGTTCCGCGATTGCCGCTCTCGTGACGGATCTGCTCGAGGGTTAAGCGCTTAAGGGAGCGGGACGATCAGGGCTGCGACCGTTCCGGCGACCATGGAGGGCCCCAGCGCGATGTGCGTCTGGGGCCCTGCTTTGCGTGTGGCGAGGAGCCAGACGCTGACGAGGGCCGCCGAGCCGAAGGTCCAGACGACGGAGGCGAGGACCGTGCCCCCGCCGGTGAAGCCTGCGATCAGTCCGGTGAGCGAGGCGTAGTTGACATCCCCGCCGCCCAGGCTTCGCCGACTTGCCCAGCGCAGGATGGCATAGAACAGCCAGAGGCCTGCGGAGCCGAGGAGGGCCTGGACCGCCCTTTCGGGGGCCGCCCCCAGCAGGGCCGCCAGGCCGAGCAGACCGGCCGTCCAGAGACGCGCCGGTCGGATGACGGCCCGGGGAAGGCGGTGTTCTCGCAGGTCGATGACGGTCAGCCGGATTCCGGAGACGAGAAAGACGAGGGAGGCGGCCGTCCAGGCCCCGACGGCGAGGGCAGGGGCAGGCGCCGCAGCGGCCTCGGCAGAGTGCGCCAGGTCCGCTGCGGTGGTCCACCAGGGGCTGCTGCTCGGTAATGTCACCTCTTCAGAATAGGAGAGGCTGGGCGAGTCAGTCGCCGCGGGCGAGAAGCCCGTAGACGGCGAGCATCTCGGCGATGTTGACCGCCGTCGTCATCGGAGCGAAGGCGGTTCCTCCCTGCTCCGCGTCTTCCATGAAGAAGACGGGCTGGCCGGTCACGAGAAAGGCGAGCCCAGCATGGACGCCCTCTTCTGCGGGGCCGATGTCAAGAATCCGGCTGATGAGCCCGTTCCGGTCCCACTGCTCGCTCGTCTCGACGGTCATGTGGTCGAAGAGGCTTCCGTCCCAGAAGCCCTCGCAGCCGGGGGAGACGGTGTCCAGGACGAAACCGTCTTCCTCCCTGACATGACGCTCCGGGAGGGCCAGGTCCTGTGCGGCGTTGTGCCCTGCCCAGTCGAGGACGATACGGCTGAGGTCCATGGACGGGATGAGATCCGCGCGGGCGGTCATCCGCTGACCGGGCTCCCGAGGATCCTCGGGGAAGTCGTCTGGATGCTGCTCAATGCCGGGTGCTGTCTTCCACGGCGCTCCCGAGACGAAGAGCGTGGTGTCTCCATGGACGAAGGCGGTGGCCCAGCTCGTGCCTGAGCTTGAGTGGAGGGCCATCGTCAACGGCCGCGCCCTGTCGAGAGACGCATCGAAGGGAGCCCACTCGTCAGGCACCGTCACGGCGGGGTAGGCCTCAGCGCCGAAGATGAGTCGGAGCCGGAGGTCCTCTGCGGCGCCTGCCGTCATCTGCTGACCCGCTGCGGAGCAGGGGGCGGGTGTGAAGTCGAGATCGAGCTCGGAGGGAGGCAGGAGCGCCGCATCCTTTTCGGAGGGGAGGACCAGACCCTCTGGGAAGTGCGCACTCGGTCGGAGCGAGTAGGCGATGCTGTCGAGGAGAACGCCGAAGGGAACACGGTCGCCTTCTGGCTGACCGGGCAGGGCGGCGCCGGACTCGAGCATGGCAGTGATCTCGAGAGCGGTCCGTCCATCAGAGATGACCGCCTGGTGGGACTCGAGGGGACGTCCGTCAGTGTTCATGACGGAGTAGGAGAAGAAGGCCTCCGTCTCACCTGCGGTGCCTGCCGTCGGACTGTTCTCGGGCGCAGGCAGCGTCTCCTCCGCGAGGCCGACGATGTGCAGAAACCCGTTCAGGTGCTGCTGGAGACGGGCGAGCGACGAGCGTCCGAGCGATGCGGCGGACCAAGACGTCTGAATCTCTCGCAGAACGACGTTGGGCGTGAACTTTCCGGGGGCAAGGGCGACTCGAGGCGTCATGACGACGGCGCCGGGCATGTCATCCAGTGCCGTGGCCAGCCACTCAGCCGGGACTGGGACAGCCCAGCGTGAGAGATGGACATGAGAAGAGAAGAGGATTCCGTTGATCTGCTGGTGTCCGGTGGACTCGGTCTGGTACTTCGGGGTCATGACATTCTCCTCGGAGGGTGGTGGAAATGCGGCCTGGTGGCTCCGCTGCGGAGATCGTGGGAGCCGAGGTCCTACCAGAGCAGGTATTTCGGGTGCTTCAGGGCGTAGCCGAGGCGGCGCTTTTTCTGCTCCTCGACGAGCCGGGGGTATGGGTGGGGTTCAGGGCACCCTGCCTTCTTCCACTCCTTCATGGTCTTCTGGAAGTGGAGGGTCTCATCGGGGCTGTTGGGGTCTACTCCTGCCCATGCTGCGTGAACCATCCATCGAGGCAGAAGCTGACGGGGGGTGGGGCGAAGGATATGCGGGACGAACATCGTCACGATGGGCATGAGCTGGAAAAGCAAAAGGAACATCGATAAGGCAGCGGGAATGCGGCCGACACCGCGGAACTGGGAGCCGACGGCCACAGACAAGCCGATCGCCCCGAGAAATGACGTAAGAAACCATGCAGGTGTGAAGAACCTGTAGGTATCGGTTTCTCCGAAGCCCATCCAGGCGCGGCGCCTCAGGCCCAAATGAATGAGTATCACGGGTATGGCGACGATGGCACAGTAGCCCAAAAGATAGGGGGAGAGTCGGTTCTCCATAAAGGCATGGAGGGATTCAAGGAATGAATTCATTATGGAACTTTTAGCCTTTCTCTATTTGAAGAGGTTCAAGATTCTCTCACCAACATCTCCCACGTGATCGTTGAGGGACTTTCCGTTTCCATCCTTGGGGCCATCAAAGACCGCGTTTATTGCGAGCCCGACGCCGATGCCTACGACAAATCCGACCGGTCCGCCGACGGCCGCGCCCACTGCTGCCCCGGCGGCGATAGACGACCCCACCGATACTGCCGTCTTTGCAGTGCCACGGGCAAAGCCCACCCAGCCGGCTTCGGATTCGACTTGGTCAGCACTCCAGTCAGGGTGCTCCTGGGCGATTTCAGTGTTCTGTTTCTCGTATTCATCGTTGACCGTGACTCCCCACGTCAGCAGAGATCCAGCGGCTCCCAGCCCTTTCAATGCACGAGACGTATTGGTTACGGTCTTCTCGGTGAACACCGTGCTGGACGTTGTTTTCTCCCGGAACCATCCCTTGGTGGTTTTCGGATCAGTCGTCTTTGCGGTGGGTCCCTTTATATCTGGTTCGGAGACTTTGGTCTTGTAGGGGAAATTCTCTCTTTCTTTGAAAAGCTCGATCCCGAGTGATTTTTCGGTTCCCTCCTTAAGTCCTTCCCAGATCCTCTTCCCGACTGAACCCATCTTTTTGTCTGAGCCGAGCTGGTACTTTCTCTCTGAGGTCTCAATGATGACAGGCTTTCCTATGCGGGTTCTGGTCCACGCGGGTGACTTCAGCTCTTTCCCAAAGATCTGGAAGCGCAGGCGGCTCTGAGTCTCGGTGACAGTAATTGTCTTGGTCACAGTCTTGGCTTCAATGACTTTGACTGAGCCAGCGGTCTTGAGAGCCAGTCCTGCGTGGTAGTCGAATCGCTCCAGCTTCTTGATCACCGCGTTTTTGAACTGCGTTTCGACGGCGTCCCACCCGATGAACTTCTCCTGCTGCGGCGTCTTCCACGCAACAGACACGTCCGAAATCGTCGGAAGCGCACCGCCCTGCGAGGTCAGGTGCGAGGAGACACTCGTGGCATCTTGTGTGAATGAGTTGAGAGTGGCCTGGATCCGGTTGTAATAGGCCTGAGTCGTCGAGGCGTACTTGGCCCTGTTCTTCGGCGAGTAGTCACCGCCGAGCAGAAGATCAATGCCCTCCAGTTCTCCGGAAATGGCCTGGCGGTCTCCCTCGAGGCAGCCGGCATAGGACGTGAGCGCCTGGGAGAGCCGGTCTGCATCTGTCGTGAGGGTTTGGGCGAGGCTCTGCAGTTTCGAGAGCTTGGCTGTGATCTTGGCCTTGCTCGGAATCGTGGATTCGTTGACGGTGCCCACCGCCGTGCCCACAGAGGTCTTGAAGGTCGATGCGGCGCTCGAGAGATTCGACCAGTTTCTGGCCAGAGAGCGCAGCGTCATCGTGTCCGCGTCAGGCCACTGCCCGGAGACGTAGGCCGTCGCGTGTGCCCAGAGGCGGTGGCTCTGACCGGTCCCGCCGGTGAGAGATCCCGAGGAGGATGCCTCTGCGGAGGCAGCCGGAACGGCGCCCACTTCAGGTGAGCGTGTGCCGGCGGAGAGGGCGTCGGCTCGGTCGATGAGCAGGGACGTCGCCTTCAGGGCGACGGCAAGGTTGGCCGCTGAGGGCTCGATGAGTGCGGCGGCCGTGAGGGCCCTGTTCGCCAGGGTCGTGTAGGCGGCGGTGAAGGCGGATGCTCCAGCCTGGTTTCCTGCGCAGGCGTGACTGGAGGTGAGGTTTGAGCGGTCCGTCGAGGCTGAGGAGTGAAAGGTGGTGCCGGCCTGGCGGAGGGTTTCTGAGGCGGTGGTGAGCTTGTCGGTGTTCTTCAAATCTGCCATGGTGTCAGCTCCAGCTTTGGCCGATGGAGTCGGAGGTGTTGGTGAAGTTCTTGTGGGCCAGTTCAAGCTGGTCGATGATGGCTGAGAGGTGGGTCAGGGCGCCGTTGAAGGAAATCAGCCAGTCCTGGATTCCGGTTTCGAACGCCTGGCCGCTGTCGCCTGTCCAGGTGGTGGCGAGGCCGGTGAGCTGGGCGGCGATGGTGATCCCGCTGGTGTCGGCTGCCCCGTAGAGGGTGTTCAGGCGGGTGATGGCTGCGGACAGTGCGGCGAAATCGACGGTCGGGTTGCTCATGAGGGTTCCTCGTGTTCGGTTTCAGCGGGTCAATGCCCGGGAGCCTGGCACTGGGTTGCTGCGGCGGTCTTCTTGTCGAGCTGATCGAAGGCTGCATTGGTCTCGTTGACCCACGTGCCGAGCTCGGTCAGGTCTGTGACCGCTGTCTGGAAGCGTGTCCGCCAGGCTTCATATGCTCCCTTGCTGCTGGCTTCTGTTTCCCCGACAAGGGAGGTCCCATAGAGTCCCTTGAGGGTCGTGTCGATCTCCGAGAGGGCATTGATGAGCTTCTGCGCCTCGGCGTGGAGGTTCTGGCCGATCGCGTGCAGAGTCTTCTCGTCGAGTGTGAAATGAGACATGGCTGGCCTTTCCTGAGCGGAATCGAGACTGAGAGCCTATGAGGCGGGGGCGGCGGGATCTCTGTTGACGAGACGGGCTGATTCCTGGCTCGTCGCGGAGACGGAGGAGATGCCGACGATCCCGAGGAAGGTCGTGCGGCGCTTGTCAGTGACCTCGACGGTGACGAGGTCGCCCTCAACGCGCACGCTGCCCTCCATGCCGGCTGCGCTGATGTACTCCTGGGCTTTCGTCTCTGCTTGGACGGCGTTGACCTGGGGGAGCGGAGCCCCGAGCACCGTCGACCCGGAGACCGCATTGGCTCCAGCACGTGCCGCTTCCTGGGCCACATGGGTGGAGCGGTCCTTGGCCTGCATGTAGGCTCCGCCGTCGACGACGAGACCTGCCACAACGATGAGTGCCGCGACGAGCACGACGTACAGCGTCGTCGACTGTCCTGCGTCGTCAGGCCGGCGCATAGCTCGGAGCCTCTTGAAGACGGCGGTCATGGCGCAGTCCTCTGGCGGTAGGCGTCGACCGGGGACTGGCCGCTGCGTTTGATATGCGCCGTGCCAGGGAGGAAGGGGAGGCCAGCCTGCGAGAGCGAGACCGTGCACTCGACGTCGACCGAGACCGTGCCCGTCTGTCCCAGATCCGGAGCGAAGCGGCTGGTGTCCACGGAGGTGTTCTGACTGACGCAGTGAACGCCTTCTGCGGAGAGGGTGTCTGACGCTGTCTGCAGTGCAGAGGACTGAGCTGCAGCGGGCGTGCGGGAGATCGAGGCCGCGCGAGCTGCGGCACCGGCAGCCGATTCAACGGTGTTTCCGGCGTTGGTGACTCGAACGGCCACGATGAGCAAGCCGATGACCAGCAGCATGAACGGAGTCCAGATGACGAATTCCAGAGTCGAGCTGCCGCGGTCGTCCTGCGTACGCTGACGACTCATCATGGGGTGCTCCACCTCTCGGTTGGCCCGGAGACCTCGGCGCTCACGCTGGGACCGCCCCAGCCTGGCACGAAGGTCTGGGCGCTGCCCGTGACCGTGACCCTCACGGAGTCCCGGTCCTTGGCGACCGTCACGCCCGGGGACCGGAGACCGGCGCCCTCGGCCATCTCAAGGGCATGGGCCTGGGCGGCCCCCGCATCCCCGTTGTGCACGCGGGCTTCCTGATACGCGCTGGAGGCTGCCCGGTGAGCCACGTTCTGTCCGTGCATCCAGAGTCCCCCCTGAATGACTCCGAAGATGAAGAGGAGGACGAGGGGAAGGATGATGACGTTCTCAACGGTGATGGACCCGGCGTCGGACTCAGAATCGCGCATGCGCTCAGGACGACGACCGGTCCGCATCAGCCGAGGTTGATCTGGTTGGCCTTGCTCTTGACAAGGTTGAAGATCAGGGTGGCGATGAGAACTGCCGCGCCGGAGATCACCACGAGCCAGATGACCTGTTCAACGGTCATGGAGCCTCGCTCGCGGTCCTCGAGAGCCTGCTCTGTACGGGTCTTCGCCGCTGAGGTGAACAGGCCGACCATGACCTGGAGACCCGCGATGAGGGAGAGAACGGACAGTGCGGAACGGGAGAGAGCGCGCTTCATGGTGACTCCTCGGGAGTGTTGAGACCTGATTGTATTGATTTCTGTGCGAACAAGGAGAATGGTTACCTAAATGCCTTCTCATCATAAACAGATTCAAAGCACATTCCCAGAGGCTGCGAGGTTAATTCTGGGTGATGAGCTGAAGCAGAGGCGGCGTGAGAAGAATTGCCGCGAGGATCAGGCCGAGGCAGGTCATGGGAATGGTCATCTGCTCGGACACCTTGTTCGCCTGGGTATGCTCCTCATTGAGCAGCTGAGTCCGCATGGAGCGCCCGCGGGCCCGGAGCGACTCGTAGACGGAGGCGCCCTGTTCGCCGGAGAGGCGCATGATGTCCGCAACCTCGCCGAGCTCGATGACGCCGAGCTCCTCCGCGAGAGACTTCAGACCGGTCCAGGGGGAGATGCCGGCATACCGGGCGCGGGTCAGCTCCTGTCGGATCCTCACGAAGACCCAGGACTGTCCGATGCGCGCAGCCTCCTCCAGCGCTTGAGAGGTCGGTGCTCCTCTTTTGCGCTCAGCAGCCACAAGCTCGAGATACGCGGCCACTGCACGGGAGAACTCCTCCCGAGCCTCCTTGGCCTGTGCGCGCACCTGCACATCTGCGATCCAGTAGAGCAGCAGCCCGAGAGCGGGACCTGCGATCGCGGGGACGAGGACAGGCGGCGGAGACCCCATGAGCCACGTGACGACGGAGACGAGAGTCGGAAGGATGAGACCGAGTCCGCAGAGAATGACTCGGTTGGACATGTGCTCCACCTGGGTGCGGCCGATGACCGCGAGATCCCGTGCGGGAATCTGCATGCCGGGCAGCGGGGGGAGGTTCTTCTGGGCCCAGAGTCCCAGGCGGGTTCGCAGGTCGGCGTCGTCGTCTGCCGTCTCCGTCTGCGTGGTTCCCAGACGCTCCAGGGCCGCCGAGAGGCGCGGAGGGCGGGGGAGCAGCTCAGCGACGACGATGGCCAGGCCCACCCCTCCCATAGCCCCGACAAGGAGGATGATCTGCCACATCTCAGGAATCCCCCCGTCCGTCGACAAGAATCCGCGGGGTCGCCGTGCCCGTGCTCATCCGGCGCATCCAGATGAGGCAGCCGACATACGCTGCGAGATACACAGCGAGCAGAAGGGTGCCCAGAAGGGTTCCATAGGGTTCGATGTAGGTCCTCTGGGTGAGCAGAAGAAGGATGACGGCGGCTGAGATCAGGGTGATGATGCGGGCATTCGCGCGGGGCTTCTCGCGGTCGGCCTCGATCTGCCGACGGGTCTTGACCTCTTCGAAGACGATCTGGGCGAGGTCGTCGAGAGCCGCGGCCAGGCCTGCGCCGCGCTGCCGCGCGCTCAGCTGGAGGTGGGCCACAACGAGATCGGCCGTCGGGTCATCCATCTCTTCGGCGAACATCCCGAGGGCGTCTTGAGTGCTCCACCGTGCGTTGAGGCGGGCCACGAGCGTCGTCACCTCTGCGCGGATCGAGTCATGGACGCTCGAGAGGGAGACGGTGAGCGCCTGCTCGAGCCCCGCTCCGGAGACGATGAGCCCTGAGAGGGAGCGAGTCCACGCCTCCAGGGCGTCCAGGCGCTCGATGCTCGCACCGCCGACGGGCGGCGAGAGCAGGTACGGGAGGCCGACGACGGCGGCAGCCCCGACGGGAAGCAGAATGGGCAGGCCGGAGATCGCCCAGAGGAGGGCGCCGGCGAGAACGCTCGCGCCGAGGAGGAGCCACTGCTTCCGCTTCATTCGCCGCCGCAGCTGTCCGAGTCGGCGCTCGAAGGATGACGGCGGACGCCCCTCTCTGGACGGGCGCTCGACGAAGAGCTCAAGCGCTGCGAGGAGGAGCCCCAGCACGCCAAGCGCCGAGAGAAGAGCCATGACGAGCGGGGTCATCCTCGTGCTCCGTGGGAGATCCAGTCGGCGTCAAAGCCCACGGCTTCAAGATCCTCGAGAGTCATCGGCTGGGGCTGTCCCACTGGCACGGCATGATTCTGGCCTCGAGTGGCCCGGAAGATCGGCGCTGCCAGGGGGCGGGCAGATTCGCCTGGCACGAGCTCGGCGATGTCCGTGACATAGCGGCGCAGAGTCCTCTGCCCGTCCACGTGGTTGGAGAGCTGCACCACGAAATCGATGTGCTGGCCGATCTGCTGGTAGGCATAGGTGTCCGTGGCGGACATCGTCAGCTGGGCCAGCGTGGCCATGCGCTCAATCGCGTTGTGCGGGGAGTCTGCGTGGAGCGTTGAGAGGGAGCCGGCTCCGGACTGCATGGCCTGGAACATCGCTCCGATCTCCCCGCCGCGGACTTCGCCGACGACGATGCGCTGGGTGTTCAGTCGCAGGGAGTGGACCAGAAGCTCCTCAAGCGTCACCTCCCCCGGGGAGCGGCCGTCCGCGCCGCGCTCGCCCTGGCCTGGCCGGTACTCGAGGGGCGTCACGATGAAGTGGCGTCCGGGCATCCGGTCGAGGTGGAGCTCTCGCTCGTTCTCGATGGTGGCAATGGGCTCGTGGGGATCGAGCACGTTGCAGAGCGCTCGGAGGAGGGTGGTCTTGCCTGCGCCCGCATGGCCCGAGACGACGATCGACTTCCGTGCGCGCACCGCAGCCGTGAGGAAGTCGGCCATCTCCTGCGTCAGGGTGTTGTTCTCCACGAGGGTGTCCAGCGTGATGTCCACGAGCCGGTGCTTGCGGATGACGATCTTCGGGCGAGGGGAGATCGGCGGGTGGACTGCGGCCAGACGCTCCCCGCCGGGGAGGGACATATTGAGCAGGGGATGGGCCGAGCTGAACGGGCGTCCTCGCTCGCCGTCACGGGAGGCGAGGAACTGGATGTCGGCGATGAGCTCTGCATCTGAGGAGGCCACAGGCGGCATCCGGCGGAAGTCACCGCCGCCGTAATCGGCGAAGACGACGTCGTGGCCATAGACGTCGATGTTCTCCACGAGGGGATCGTCCACGAGACGCTGCAAACGTCCGAGGCCGAAGAGGGAGTCGAAGATCGCCTTCGCCATGGCCGACTGATAGGACTCTGTCCAGACTGCCTCGCCCGCTCGGACAAGCTCGTCCACATGCGAGCGGATGACGTCCATGATGTGCGTGCGGCCGACTTCGAGGCGGGTCTGGCCGTCGAGGCTGGGATCGGCTTCGATCGAGCGCGTGAGACGGTCAGACACGAGAGCCCTGAAAGCGCCGACGAGGGACCAGTCAACGTCTTCGTCGTCGTCATGCTGGG
>JAGLBH010000180.1 GCA_018260285.1 Arthrobacter sp.
CCTCCGTCCGCGCCGCGCAGACCGGCCGCGTCATCTTCGCAGGATGGCATGCCTACGGGGGCGGCTACCGCGTGGAGATCGACCATGGGGACGGCGTCGTCACCACCTACAACCACCTGTCACGCATTGACGTGAGCGTGGGCCAGATCGTCACGGTGGGCCAGCACATCGCCGCAGAGGGCTCGACGGGCAACGCCTACGGCGCGCACCTGCACTTCGAGGTTCTCTACAACGGAGCCTGGACCAACCCGGCCGCATGGCTGTCCTGATCCTCAGCTGACCTTTCCGAGACATCCCGCCTCCAGGAGCACTCCTGGGGCGGGATGTCTTTTTGCGCGCACTCATGCGCTGGAACACCCCCAGGCAGCCTGTGAGACCCGCCGGGCTCTGAGACCAGTTGCAGACCGCACTTCGCCGTCATCCCAGGCAACACGAGGGTTCGCATCCCTTTATCACAGCCAACCCCTCCTAAGGGAGCCCTGTGACCCCTCTGTGCAAGTTGTTATCAATTTGTGATCTTTGAGATCAAATGCGTAACGTCGATGGAGTTCACACCGAAGCCACAAACCATCGGCCCAGCCGAAGAAACAGAGGAACCGTGAAGAACATCCAGTTCACCTCCCGACCGAAGGCAGCCCGGGCGGCCGCCGCCGGCATGCTCTCCCTGGGGATCGCCGCCACAGGAGCCTTCTCCGCCACCGCGGCCTCCGCCCAGGAAGCGCCCCACGGCCAGGGACGAGTCAGCTCCTCCTACACCTCATCGCCGTTCTCCCTCCTCCAGAAGACCGCTCCGACGTCCTCCACGAGCACGACGACGACATCTTCCACGAGCACGGCAGCCCCGACAGCTTCCAGCACCTCGAGCAGCACCAGCACGACCGCCACACCCGCCGCCACGACCTCCGCAGTGCTCGGCCAATCCGCCGCCACGGGAGCCTACGGGACGCCCAACGCCTCCCTGGTCTCCACGCTCAACCTGCAGCTCCCGATCACCGGTGCCAGCATCTCCTCCGGCTTCGGCCCTCGCACCTTCAACGGAGTGACCGACAACCACACCGGCCTGGACTTCGTGGCGCCCAGCGGCACGGCGGTCAAGGCCGCAGCCTCAGGCACGGTGACCTTCGCCGGCTGGCATGCCTACGGCGGAGGCAACCGCATCGAGGTCACCCACAGCAACGGCGTTGTCACCACGTACAACCACCTCTCGGCCATCGACGTGACGGTCGGCCAGCAGGTCACCGCCGGAACGGCCATCGGCAAGGTCGGCTCCACGGGCAACTCCACCGGCCCCCACCTGCACTTCGAGGTCATCCAGAACGGCGCCTGGACGGACCCGGCCGTCTGGCTGGGCCTCTGAGCCTGACGAGCTCAATCCCCGCACCGCCTGCGAGAACGGCGGCCGTCTGCACTGCAGAGCGGCCGCCGTCGTCGTCGTTCGAGGGAATCAGAGCCAGGCGTCACGCCCCGCCGGAACAATCACCTTGCCGAGGGGCGTGAGCGAGACCGGAATGAGCTTGAGGTTCGCAAGCGCCAGCGGAATGCCGACGATCGTCACCGCCTGAGCCAGCGCGGTGGTCACGTGGGCGACGACGATCGGCAGCCCCGCCACGAGGATCCAGATGACGTTGCCCAGCACGGAGAACGGGCCCATGACCGGGTCGCGATTGACGACGGTCCGCCCGAAGGGCCAGAGGGCGAAGAGGCCGATCCGGAAGGATGCAATCCCCCACGGGATGAACACGATGGTCAGGCACATGAGAGCGCCCAGCATGAGATAGGCGAGGGCCAGCCAGAGGCCGCCGAACACGAACCAGATGAGGTTCAGCAGAAGTTTCATGCACCCATTCTCCCCTGAAAAACCGCGAGAATCCGGGGAGAAACCAGAGCGCATGCCTGGCCTGCGAAAAAAGACGAGAAATTCTCCCGCAAGCCGCGTCACGATCCGCCGGCATCCCTGTCTCAGTAGGTGTAAGGCTGAACAATCCCCAAACGGCCTTGCGATGATCGGCAGTGCTGCCGGACGGGTTCGCCCCGGCCCAGCACGGCCGATACTCCCCCGCAGAAGGACGGCGGGCCCGCGTGATGTCACCCTGCGCCCCGAGTTTCCCCCTCTCGGTCCGCACGGATCCCGGGCCCGCCCTCCTTCCACGACTCCCCGAATCCCGCGGCTCCTCTCTCATTGCGTACCCTTGACAGAGTGACTGACTCTCTTGACACCCCCCACGGCCCCGCAGATCGCCTCCCCTCGGGCCACAGAGCCCAGCCGGTCTCGTTCGTGCGGCGCGGCTCGCGCCTGCAGGGCCGACGCCAGGAGGCCTGGGACGAGATGGCGGAGACCTTCCTCATCGACGTGCCCCGTCTCGCGGCCGACACCTCCGTGGACCCCGCCTTCCGCTGGGACCCCGCCGCAGAGTTCGGCCGCTCGGCGGAGCTCATCGTGGAGGTCGGCTCCGGCCTGGGCGAGGCGATCACCCACGCCGCCGCCCAGAACCCGGACAAGGACTACCTGGCGCTCGAGGTGTACAAGCCGGGCCTGGCCAACACGATGCTCAAGATCAAGGCGCTCGGCCTGACGAACATCCGCGTTGCCCAGGTCAACGCCCCCGAGGCGCTGGCCACCATGCTGCCCGAGCACTCCGTCAGCGAGCTCTGGGTCTTCTTCCCGGACCCCTGGCACAAGAGCCGCCACCACAAGCGCCGCCTGGTGCAGCCGGGGCTGGCTCCCCTGGTCCACCGCACACTGGTCCCCGGTGGCCTGTGGCGCCTGGCCACCGACTGGTCCGACTATGCGCAGCACATGCGCTCCGTTCTGGACTCCGCGCCGGGCTTCGTCAACCTCCACGCGGGCGAGCAGGCCGGGGCCGAGTCTCCCCTGACGCGCGTGTGGCAGGAGGGACTGGAGAACGTGGTCGGAGTGACCGCCCGCGCTGGCCGTGCCGCTGTGCGCACCGAGGAGGGGCGCGACGACGTGGACCAGCTCGGCGGATGGGCGCCCCGCTTCGAGGGCCGCACGCTCACGAGCTTCGAGGGCAAGGCGCACTCCGCCGGACGAGAGATCTTCGACCTGACCTACCAGGCTCTGCCCCGCTGACCCCGCTGACCCCGCGGCTGCCCAGCCTCTGCCTCTGCCGCTGCCTCTGCCTCTGCCTCTCGGCGATTGTGGGTCTTAAGGGGCGGGTCAAGGGCGGTGAGCCGCCCCTTAAGACCCACAATCCCGAAGAGGGAGCGGGCGCGGGAGCGGGAGCGCACGCTACGGCCGCCAGCCCCGCGATGCCAAGGCTCGCTTGACGCGACGCACCACCCCGTCGGGATGCTCCCTCATGTGGGCGCCGTGCACCTGGATGACAATCCACCCGGCGGCCTCCATGGCAGCCTTCTTGGAGATGTCCCGTCGCATGGCGTCAGCGCTCGCGTGGAATTCGCCCTGGTATTCGACGGCCACCTTCCAGGCCGGGTATGCGAGGTCGGGCTGGATGTCCCCGAGCCAGCCGGCGTCGAGCTGAGAGACGGGAAAGACCCCGTTGCAGACAGGCTCGGGCAGTCCGGCGGCTCCGAGGAGCAAGCGCACCCGCGTCTCCATGGGCGAGTCCGCGCCGACCCGCGCCAGGGCCAGGGCCTCCCTGAGGAGAGGCACGCCGCGCTTGCACCGCTGCTGATCCGTCCAGTCGGCGAGCTGGG
>JAGLBH010000181.1:0-2504 GCA_018260285.1 Arthrobacter sp.
TGCTTTCGGCCGTGAAGTCCGCGTCTGAGATGACGACGCCGCCGCCGGCACCCTCCAGGTCGCGGGCGTTGAGGGCCTGCTCCCCGTTGCCGTGAGGCAGCGGAACGAGCACGGCCGGGGTTCCCGTGGCGGCCAGCTCTGAGACGGTCCCCGCCCCCGAGCGCGCCACGATGAGGTCAGCGGCCGCGTAGGCGAGGTGCATTCCGTCCACGTAGTCCCGCTGGGTGTAGCCGCGGCCTGCCAGGAGCCGGCCGTCCTGGCCGCGCACCTCCTTGCCTCGCCCGGTGATGTGAAGAATCTGGGCGTCGCCTTCGGGCCGGGAGGGGTCCGTCACGTACTCCACGAGCGCCGCGTTGATGCTTGCAGCCCCCAGGGATCCGCCGGTGACGATGAGAAGAGGCGCCTCGGGGTCCATGCCGAGGTCTGCCCGGGCCTGTGCCCGCGAGGCGGCCCGGTCCAGCTGTGAGATCTCGCGGCGCATGGGCATGCCGACCTGGCCAGCCCCCTTGAGCGGCGTCGAGGCGAAGGCGACGGCCAGGCTTCCGCCGAGGGCAGCGCCGACCCGGTTGGCCAGCCCGGGGCGGGCGTTGGCCTCGTGGATGACGATGGGCACGCCCAGCCTCCGGGCAGCGGCGTACATGGGTGTGCAGACGTATCCGCCGACCCCGACGAGCACGTCCGCGCGAGCCTCCGTGAGAATCTGCGCAGCCTGGCGCACAGCCCGCGCGAACCGGGTGGGCAGGCGCAGAAGGTCCGCGCTCGGGCGCCGAGGGAGGGGAACCCTGTCGATCGTCTTGAGCTCGTAGCCCGCGGCAGGGACGAGGCGCGTCTCCATCCCCGACGGCGTTCCGACCATGAGGATCGTCGCCTGGGGGTCCTGGCGCCGGATGGCATCCGCCACGGCGATCATCGGGGAGATGTGGCCTGCGGTTCCGCCCCCGGCGAGGACCACGGAGAGCCGGGGGGTCTGGGTGTTCTCGCTCATGATGAGTGCGAGATCCTTTCACTGAGACGAGAGGCGCTGGAAGCAGCCGGGCTGCCTCCGAGCCGGGACCGAGCAGGCTTCTTCTGCCGGGCGAAGGAGAGGATGATTCCTGACCCGATCATGGTGAAGGTCAGGGCGGACCCTCCATAGGAGATGAAGGGAAGCGGGACGCCGATCACGGGGAGAAGGCCCGTGACCATCGAGATGTTGACAAGAGCCTGCACCGAGATCCAGACGATGATGCACGATCCGAGGACTCGGATGAAGACGTCATCGTACCGGAGAATGACCCGGATGGCCACGAGAGTGAAGACAGCGAAGAGCACCACGATGAGGGTGGTGCCGAGCCATCCGAGCTCCTCCCCCACAATGGCGAAGACGAAGTCGTTGTGAGCCTCCGGGAGCCACGACCACTTCATCTGGGATTTTCCGAGGCCGACTCCGAGCCACCCTCCCCTCGCCAGTCCCGTCAGACCCGCCTGCGCCTGGTCGCACAGGCCGGTGTCGCAGTTCGTGCCGAGCCAGGCGGCCAGACGTGAGGTCCGGTTGCCGCTCGTCAGAGCCATGACACCGGCGACGACGACGATGCCCGCCGCGATCCAGCCGAAGAGCCGATTCGGCAGGCCGGCAGCCCAGAGAGAGGTTGCCAGGATGATGGCCAGGATCATCGAGGTGCCGAGGTCATGCCCCAGAAGAACCAGGCCGATGAGGCAGCAGCCGAGGAGGAGGACCGGCAGGGCCGTCTGACGCCAGTCCCCCAGGTACTTCTGCTTGCGCTCCAGGAGGAAGGCGCTCCAGAGGGCGATCGCCAGCTTGGCCGGCTCCGAGGGCTGCATCTGGAATCCGCCGATGCGCAGCCAGTTGCGGTTTCCCTTGACGTCGACGCCGAGCGGGGTGAACACCGCGAGCAGGAGGATGAGGGCCAGGAAGAACGCAGGCCAGGCAAGCTTGCGGAGGAAGGAGACGGGGAGCCGAGAGGCAGCCATCATGGCGACGAACCCTCCGACAGCCCATAGGGCCTGCTTCTTGAAGAGCGACAGGGGATCCAGGTCTTTGGTGATCTGCTCCACCGCGGAGGAGGAGAGAACCATCGTCAGGCCGATGACGGTCAGGGCGACGACGCAGGAGAGCAGCACGTAATAGGCCCAGCCTGTTTCCGGGCGCCCCGTCCCGTCCAGGGAGAACCACATCGTGTTGGCCCGCTGCCGCAGTGCTGAGAAAGAGGCTCGGGCCTGCGCCCTGTCCTGCACCCCGACGACACCCGTGTGGTCCTGGCTGTCCCACGTGCGTCCCAGACGATCCAGGAGCGGGACGCGCGGGTCAGAGCTCACCGGGGAGTCCCTTCGGAGCCGGGTCACTCGGCGCGGCGTCCGCGTGCCTGACCTGGTCGGCTCGGTCCCTGATGAGGGCCTCCACGGCCTCGGCGAAGGCATCTCCGCGATGAGCATACGAGCGGAACTGGTCCATGGAGGCGGCGGCAGGAGCCATGAGCACTGTGTCGCCGGGAGCGGCGGCGTCG
>JAGLBH010000181.1:2566-3616 GCA_018260285.1 Arthrobacter sp.
CATCCGCGACGGCCTGAGCCATGACCCGGGCGCCGACCTCGTCGGCGCTCAGACCCTCCTCCGCGGCAGAGGCCCGGGCGAGCCTTCCGGCGTCGCTCTGGATGACGGGGACAGAGGGGGCGAACTCGGCCAGGGCGCTCAGGAGCGGGTCCACGTCCGTGCCGATGACGACGACGGCCTTGAGGCGCTTGGCCTGGGCCTTGACGAGTTCGTCATAGGAGACTCCCTTGGAGAGCCCTCCGGCGATCCACACGACCGAGTCGAAAGCCCCGAGCGAGGCTGCGGCTGCGTGCGGGTTGGTCGCCTTGGAGTCGTTGACGAAGACCACCCGGCTGAGTGCGCCGACCGGCTCGATCCGGTGGGCGCCGGGGGTGAAGCTGCGCAGGCCGTCCCGCACCGCTTCCGGACTCACCCCGACGGCTCGGCAGAGGGCTGCGGCGGCCAGGGCGTCCTGCACGATGTGCACCGGGGCGATCTCCCCCAGGTCCGCGAGGGTCGCCAGCTCGAGGGCCGAGTTCTGCCGGTCCTCGAGGAAGGCACGGTCCACGAGGTAGTGGTCGACGACGCCCAGCATGGACCGCTGCGGCGTGTTGACGGTGAACCCGATGGCGCGCGCGCCCTCCACGACGTCGGCCTCTTCGACCATGCGCTCCGTGGCGCGGTCCTCTGCGTTGTAGACGCAGGCGATGCGAGTCCGCTCGAAGATCTTGGCCTTGGCGTCGCGGTAGGCATCGAAGCCCCCGTGCCAGTCGACGTGGTCCTCCGCGAGGTTGAGCACGGCGGAGGCGGCCGGGGACATGGTGTGCGTGAAGTGCAGCTGGAAGCTCGAGAGCTCCACGGCGATGACGTCGAACCCCTCAGGGTCGCGGATCGCGTCCAGGAGCGGGGTGCCCACGTTGCCGGCGGCGATGGCCCGCAGGCCTGCCGCCTGGAGAATCGACTCGGCCATCTGGACGGTGGTCGTCTTGCCGTTGGTCCCGGTGAGCACGATCCACTCGGCGGTGGGGCGTCCAGCGCGCTCGCGCACGCGCCAGGCCAGCTCGATCTCAC
>JAGLBH010000182.1 GCA_018260285.1 Arthrobacter sp.
GGCAGTGCGCATGAGCGGGAACGGCCGACGCCGTCGACCCCACGAGGAGGCCGAGGAAGCCGCCGCGGCCGCGCGCGCCGAGCACGAGCAGCTCGGCCCGCTCGGAGAGGTCTCGCATGACCCCGGCGGCGTCGCCGAACGCGACGACCGTCTCCGCCTCGACGCCCAGCCGGGAGGCGCGGTTCTGGCCGTCCTGGGCCACGGAGCGGGCGCCCTCCTTGATGGACTCGTCCGCGGGAGAGTAGGCCACGCCCTCCATGCCCATCGAGGGGTACGAGGGGATGGAGTAGGCGGTGGCGATCGTCAGGGGGCGCCCGGATCGGCGGGACTCCTCGACGGCCCATTCGAGCGCGTGTCCGGCGCTCTCCGAGCCGTCATACCCCAGGACGATGCCAAGGCTCTTGGTGGTGTTCTCCGACTGGCTGACCATGATGTCCTCCCTGAGCAAGCGGGTGTCACGGCCAGACTACACCCGCCCCCTCACGGGCTCCAGGGGGCGGGCGCGAGCATCAGGAACGGCGGCGCTTGAGCTCCTCGATGGCCTGCGGGAGCACCGTGTTCAGGTCCCCGACCACGCCGAAATCGGCGATCTCGAACACCTGGGCGTCCTCGTCCTTGTTGACCGCCACGATGACGCGGGACGTCTGCATCCCGGCCTTCTGCTGGATGGCCCCGGAGATGCCCACCGAGATGAAGAGCTGCGGGGAGACGGTCACGCCGGTCTGCCCGATCTGCGCGCTGTGGTCGATCCACCCGGCGTCCGTCGCCGCGCGGGATGCGCCCACGGCGCCGCCCAGCTCGTCCGCCAGCTGCTCCACGAGGCTGAAGTCCCCGTCGAGGCCGCGACCGCCGGCCACCACCACGCTGGCCTCCGTCAGGGCAGGCCGGTCGGAGACCGCATCCGTGACGACGGCGGCGCCGGTGCGCGCCGAGAGCCGCCCGAACCACTCCGTCACGTCCGAGCCGCTCGTGCCCAGGACCAGCCGGGCCTTCGTCTGCTCGAGCGCCTGCTGCAGTAGGTCGGTGTCCGGGGCGGAGAGGACCTCCGCGGCCTCGGTCGGCACGAAGACGCGGGAGACGCCGAAGGCGCCCGCCTGCTCGGCCAGCCCCTCGGCCAGCGGCACGTGCGTGAGCACCGAGACGATGCCCCCGTCCGCGAGGCGCCGGGCCAGGGTGAGAAGCTCGTGGTCGGACGCGCGCAGAGCGGCTGCGCGTCCCAGGTCGACAAGAATGTTCATGGGCTGCTCCCTAGATGACGCGCTAGGCGGCGAGGAAGTCCACGAGCTTCAGGCCCGCGTCCCCCTCATCCCGGATGATGGTTCCCTGCTCGCGGGCAGGCCGCTCGGCGGCCGCCTCGACCGCGATCGTGGCCCCGGCCGCGCCGACCTCCGACGGGCCCAGGCCGATCTCCGCGAGCGTCAGCGGCGTGACGGGCTTCTTCTTGGCCGCCATGATCGCTTTGAAGTTCGGATAGCGGGGGGTGTTCGCCTGGTCCGTCACCGAGATGACTGCGGGGAATCCGACGACGACGCTCTGCTGGACGTCCGCCGTGGACCGCGTGAGGGCCAGCTCGGCGGAGGCGGCCTGGGCGTCGGCTGCCTCGTCCGCGGGGGCCCAGTCGATCGAGTCGGCGCGCGTCACGAGGGCGAAGTCCAGCAGCTCCGCGAGCTGGGCGGGCACGAGGGAGGTCTCCGCGTCGGTGGAGGACATGCCCGTGAGGACGAGGTCCACCCCGCCGTGCTCCTGCCCGATGTGCTCGATCGCCTTGGCCAGGACCTTCGCCGTGGCGAGTGCGTCTGAGCCGGCCACGGCGTCGTCGTTCACGTGGAAGCCCGCGTCCGCGGCGATCTGGAGGGACTTCTTCACCGCGCCCGAGGCCTGGGACGGCCCCACGGTGAGCGCGAAGATGGTGAGATCGAGCTCGGGGCGGGCCTCCCGGAGGGCGGCGGCGGCCTCGAGCGGGTACTCGTCCAGCTCGGAGAGGATGGACTCCTCGCGGTTCAGGGTGTTGTCCGGGTTGAAGCTGCGATGCAGCTGGGCGTCCGGCACATGCTTGACCAGCACGACTGCGTTCAATGGGCTCATACCTCTCATCTTCCCGCAGAGTCCGGGCGGGCGTGAAATTCGGCGGGCCGGGCGGAGGCTCCGGGAGGCGCGAGCGTCACGGGGCATCACGCAGGACGCGCTCGGCGTGGGCCAGGAGGGGCGCGTCGATCATGAGGCCCTCGAACCGGAAGGCTCCCTCCCGGGCTGCCTCCACGAGGCGGCGCGCCTGGGCGACCTCCTCCTGCGTGGGCGCATACGCCGCGCGGACGGCCTTCACCTGGGCCGGGTGCACGCAGAAGGTGGCGGCGAACCCGCTCGCGGCGGCGTCCTCGGCCTCGGCGGCCAGGCCCTCGAGGTCCTCCAGATCCACGTGGACGGCGTCGATCGCCGCCTTCCAGTGGGCCGCGGCCGCGAGGAGGATATGCGCCCGGGCCGTGCGGATGACGTCCCGAAACACCCCCGCATGCCCGAACTGGCGGCCCGAGCGCCGGCTGGACCGCCCGCCGAGCGAGCCCAGCAGGTCCTCCGAGCCCCACCCCAGGGCCACGACCTGCTCGGGAGCCGCGATCTCCCCGGCGGCCAGCACCCCGGCGGCGCTCTCGATCTGCGCCGCGATCCGCACGCCCGGCAGCCGCTCGGCCGTCCACTGCACGTCCTCGGCTCGCCGAGCCTTGGCCAGCACCACCTGGCGGAAGCCGCTCCGGGACAGCGCGGCCAGGTCCGACTCCGCCTCGGGAGTTCCGGCGGCGCTGATCCGCACGAGCGTCCGCTCCGGGTCCAGGATCTGCGAGGCGGCGACGATGCTCTCGCGGGCGCTCGCCTTGGCGTCCGGCGCCACCGCGTCCTCGAGGTCCAGCACGACGCCGTCCGCCCGGGCCGCGGCCTTCTCAAAGCGGTCCGGCCGGTCCCCGGGGCAGAAGAGCAGGGCGGGCCCCGCCGGGAAGGGGGTCTGCGGGGCGGAGGCCGGACGGGGCTGCTGAGGCTGCTCGGACGGTGACATGGGAGGCTCCTGGAGGCTGGCTGCGGCGTCGTCGTTCTCCCCCTGAGCGTAGCGGGCCTGTCGATAGGATGAGAGGGACAGCCCCCTGCACTGAAAGGCCAGCTCATGATCGACGGTTTCTACTCCGAGGAGCACGAGGAATTCCGGGAGGTGGCGCGCGAGTTCATCGAGCGCAGCGTGGCCCCCCACTACGCGGAGTGGGACAGGGCGCACATGATGGACCGGCAGGTCTGGTCGGACGCGGCCGAGGCCGGTCTGCTGGGGCTGGCCATTCCCGAGGAGTTCGGCGGCATGGGGCTCACCGACTACCGGTTCCGGGCCGTCATGGACGAGGAGTTCGTGCGCACCGGCACGATGGCCCTGGGCCTGGCGATGCACCTCAACGACGACTGGGTGATCCCCCACATCCTCGCGTACGGCACGCAGGAGCAGAAGGAGCGCTGGCTGCCCGCCATGCTCGCGGGCGAGCTCGTGACGAGCGTGGCCTTCTCCGAGCCCGGCGCCGGCAGCGACCTGCGCCGCGTGCGCACCAAGGCC
>JAGLBH010000183.1 GCA_018260285.1 Arthrobacter sp.
GGCCTCTCGGCGCGAAGACGGCCTCACCCACGCCGTCGTCTTCCCGATGTACACCCAGAACGGCTCGAGCGACCGGAAGTTCGAGGCCGTCCTCTTCGAGGTGATCTGGCCGGACTTCATCGGGCGCCTGGAGGCCGGCGCGTACTCCAACGGACTCTTCCTCCCCATCCGCTTCCTGGACTTCACCGCAGGGTACGACACGAACTCGGCGGTCCTCTTCCCCGAGTCCGTGGCCACCTCCTCGACCCCCGAGTTCACATGGGGCGCCATTTTCGCGGACCGCGAGGCCGCGCGCTACCGCCGGGTCACCCGAAAGGCAGCCGAGATCACGGGACTCCGCCTTCCGGAGGACGCCGCAGCGATGCTCGAGGACCAGGACCTCGCGGAGAAGACCTTCATCATGTGGGACCTCATCCACGACCGCACCCACATGCGGGGCGAGCTCCCCTTCGACCCGTTCATGATCAAGCAGCGCATGCCATACCTGCTCTACGGCCTCGAGGAGCTCCGCTGCGACCTGACGGCCTTCCGCGAGTGCGTGGCCATTGAGAAGGACGAGAGCCAGGACGAGGAGACCCGCCGCCACGCGAAGCTCGTCCAGTACTCCGTCATCTTCGACCGCATCTTCCGCTTCGCCATCTCCGGCACGCGCACCCGCAACTACGATGCCCTGGCAGGCCAGCTGCTCTTCGCCTGGCTGCACCAGCACCGCGTGCTGCACTGGCGGGACGGCACCCTCGAATTCGACTGGGACGGGGTCCCGGAGGCCGTCGTCGCGCTCGGCGCCAAGATCGAGGACCTCTACTGGCGCTCGATCGACCGTCCGAAGATCGCGCACTGGCTGGCGGCATACCAGCTGGTCTCCGACACTCTGACCCCGCACCCGGCCTCGGTCTGGGCCAAGGGCGAGGTGGCACTCCCCGTCGGCGGAAAGCTCGGGGAGATGACGGATCAGCTCCTCGACGACGAGTTCCCGCTCTCCATGTTCTACGAGGCGCTCTCGAAGAAGATGGCCGCCACGATCGAGTCAACGCGCGGCATTGTGGGCACGGACCCCTCCGCGATCGACGCCGCATAGACTCGATCCCATGACGCGCATTCACGACACCAGCAGCCGGGGCTTCGCCTCGGACAACTACTCCGGAATCCACCCCGAGGTGCTCGAGGCCATCGCGGAGGCCAACGGAGGCCACCAGACCGCCTACGGCGACGATCAGTACACGGCCCGCTTCAACGAGGTGGTCCGGGAGCACTTCGGCCAGCAGGCCCTGGGCTTCCCCGTCTTCAACGGCACGGGCGCCAACGTCGTCTCCCTCTCCTCCATGGTTCCCAAGTGGGGTGCCGTGATCTGCGCGAGCACGGCCCACATCAACGTGGACGAGTGCGGGGCGCCGGAGAGGGTGGGCGGCTTCAAGCTGCTCTCCGTCCCGGCCCCCGCGGGCAAGCTCACCCCTGAGCTCATCGACGCGGAGGCCTGGGGGTTCGACGACGTCCACCGGGCCAAGCCCAGCACTGTCTCGATCACCCAGTCCACTGAGCTCGGCACCGTCTACACGGTCGACGAGATCAAGGCCGTCGCGGACCACGCTCACAGCCTGGGCATGACCGTCCACATGGACGGCTCGCGCCTGAGCAATGCGGCTGCCGCCCTCGGCGTAAGCCTGCGGGAGATCACCGCAGACGCCGGCGTCGACGTGCTCTCCCTCGGAGCCACGAAGAACGGGGCGCTCTTCGGAGAGGCGGTCATCGTCATCAACCCCGAGGCCGCGCACGGGGTGGACTACATCCGCAAGGCGCACATGCAGCTCGCCTCCAAGATGCGGTTCGTCTCGGCCCAGCTCGTAGCCCTCTACGGCACGGACCTGTGGCACCGCAACGCGTCCCACGCCAACGCGATGGCGGCCCGCCTCCACGACGCCCTCACGGGCATCGAGGGCGTGACCCTCAGCAGCGAGGCCGAGGCGAACGCCGTCTTCGCGGTCATCGACCCGGAGGTCGCCGCGCGGGTGCGCGCCTCCTACAAGTTCTACGACTGGGATGAGGCCCGTCACGAAGTGCGCTGGATGGCCGGCTTCGACACGACGGAGGAGGACGTGGACGGGTTTGTCCGGCTGGTGCGCGAAGAATTAGAGGCCGCGCGGCGCGCCTAGCCGCCCGAGCCGCTGAGTCTGCTTAGTCTGGACTTGTGGCGACTAGTGCACCCGAGGTGAACGACCGGGGGATCCGGGGCCGGCGGCCCCGCCCTCCGGTCGAGCTTCTGCGCGCTCCCTCTGGCGGGGACGTGCGCGACCTGCCCCAGGCCTTCCGAGAGGCCGTCTCTCAGCTGGCCTCCGTCAAGGACCACCGGGGACTGCATCTCACCGAGGTGCCCGCCCCGGTCTCTGCTGCTCCCTTCGCTGTGGCGCTGGGCGCAGAGACCTCGGGCGACGCCGCTGCGGCCTCGACGACAGGCCGCTTCATGCTGCTCCACAACCCCGAGCCGCCCGAGGCCTGGGGCGGCTCCTTCCGCATCGTGACCTATGTCCGCGCCGACCTGGACGAGGCGATGGGAAACGACCCTCTGCTCTCCTCCGTCGCCTGGGACTGGCTCCTCGAGTCCCTCGAGGGGTCCGGGGCCGGGTACGAGAGACTCGGGGGAACTGCCACCCGCGTTCTCAAGGAGTCCTTCGGCGCGCTCGACGACGCCGCCCCCGCCATGGACATCGAGCTGCGCGCCTCGTGGACTCCTCTCGGAAGCGCCGCACTCCATCTTGA
This sequence comes from Arthrobacter sp., assembly GCA_018260285.1. Taxonomy (GTDB): domain Bacteria; phylum Actinomycetota; class Actinomycetes; order Actinomycetales; family Micrococcaceae; genus Falsarthrobacter. The sequence goes on from JAGLBH010000183.1 coordinate 2,755, forward strand.
AGCCTGGCAGGCCGTTCTTGCCGCATTCGCCGGCCTGCCCCCAGAAATCGAGGGCGTCACGGCCCTTCCCGGACTGAGGTACACCTGACATGACCGACCTGCCCCTTCTCTCAGAGCCAGCCCAGGGCACCCCGCCCGTCGTCGCCACAGAGGAGGGACTGGCCAGGGCAGCCGCCGCCCTCGCCTCAGGCAGAGGCCCTGTGGCTGTGGACGCAGAGAGGGCCTCGGGCATCCGGTACGGCCAGCGCTGCTTCCTCGCCCAGTTCAAGCGCGAGGGCAGCGGGATCATCCTCATCGACACGGAGACCCTCGTCCGCAGCGGTGTGAGCTTCGCCCCGCTCGCCGAGGCCCTTCGAGAGCCGGAGTGGATTCTCCACTCGGCAATGCAGGATCTCCCGTGCCTCGCCGAGCTCGGCCTCCACCCGACCGCTGTCTTCGACACCGAGCTGGCCGCGCGACTGGCCGGCTACGAGCGCTTCGGACTGGCCGCCGTCGTGGAGCGGACCTTAGGGCTGCGCCTGGCCAAGGAGCACTCCAACTCTGACTGGTCCCGCCGTCCCCTCCCCCTCCCCTGGCTGACCTATGCGGCCCTGGACGTCGAGGTGCTCGCGGAGGTGCGAGAGGCGCTCATCGTCGAGCTCGCGTCCCAGGGAAAGCTTGAATGGGCCTACCAGGAGTTCGAGCACCTTCTGGCCCAGGGCCTCCCCCAGCCGAAGGCCGACCCCTGGCGCAGGCTCTCCGGGCTGAGCACCCTCACGTCCCGCCGGCAGCTGTCCATGGCCAAGGCCCTCTGGACAGCGCGCGAGTCCCTGG
>JAGLBH010000184.1:0-336 GCA_018260285.1 Arthrobacter sp.
TTCGGCGTCGGCGTGGAGCGTACGTTCCCCGTCCACACCCCGGTCATCGAGAAGATCGAGGTCGTCTCCAAGGGCGACGTCCGCCGCGCAAAGCTGTACTACATGCGCAACCTCCGCGGCAAGGCTGCGAAGATCAAGGAGAAGCGCGACTTCCAGGCTGGCAAGTAACCCTTCCCAGCGTGACAGCGCAGCTTTCCCCAAGGCGCTCCCACCGGTTCCTCCGGTGGGGGCGCCTTGTTCTGTCTGCGGCTGCGGTCGCCTTCGTCCTGCTCACGCTGCTGCGGGCCTTCGTCGCGGACGTCTACTCCGTGCCGAGCGGATCCATGGAGCCAACGC
>JAGLBH010000184.1:346-3543 GCA_018260285.1 Arthrobacter sp.
CGGGGGACCGCATCCTCGTGCTGACCTGGCCCTGGCAGCGCGAGGCGAGGGCGGGCGACGTCGTCGTCTTCGACGGGCGCGGCTCCCTGAGCCCTGAGTCCCCCGAGAGCCCCCAGCGCACCGCGGAGTGGCTTGTCGGGGTCACGCAGGGCGACCAGTACGTCAAGCGCGTGACGGGCCTGCCGGGGGAGCGCGTGGCCTGCGACGGTTCCGGAGGGCCGCTCCTCGTCAACGGGCAGACCGCCGGATTCGCGGGGGCGGAGAACTGCGGACGCCAGAGGTTCGACGTCCGGCTCCCTGCGGGCAGGCTCTGGCTCATGGGGGACAATCGCGAGAACTCGCGCGACTCGCGCTCCCTCCTCGGCGCCCCGGGCGGCGGTGGCGTGCGGGAAACCCGCGTGGTCGGACGGGTGATCTGGGTGTGGCACAGCTGACCTGACGGCCTTCTCAGCCCGTCCTCAGGCGGTTCTTCGCTAAGGTGGTATCTATGCCTTCAACTGCCTCGCCTCAGCCGGATCAGACCAAGACCAGACGATCTGCGGAGGAGAAGAAGCCGCGCGGGGTGTGGGGGTACGTCAAAGAGTACGGAACCATCCTCATCGCGGCCCTCGTCATCTCCTTCCTCTTCAAGACCTTCATCATGCGCGCGTTCTACATCCCCTCGGGGTCCATGGAGAACACGCTGCAGATCAATGACCGGATCTTCGTCAACAAGATGATCGACAAGAACAGCCTCAAGCGGGGGGACATCGTCGTCTTCCACGACGAGGCGGGCTGGCAGCCGGCCACCTCCTCCCCGAACATCATCCGCAAGGGGCTTGAGTTCGTGGGGGTGTACCCCGGGGACAGCCAGCACTATCTCGTCAAGCGAGTGATCGGTCTCCCGGGCGACCGCGTGAAGACGACGGCGGACGGCAAGATCTCCGTCAACGGCAAGACGATCGACGAGCCCTACCTCTACCCGGGAGACCGCCCGTCGGAGATCCAGTTCGACGTCACGGTTCCTGCGGGCAAGCTGTGGGTCATGGGCGACCACCGCTCCCATTCAGCGGACTCGCGCTATCACATGGGCGAGGAGAGCAAGGGGTTCATCCCCGTGGAGTCCGTGGAGGGCACGGGCTGGTTCATAGCCCTGCCGCTTGATCGGATCGGCGGCCTGAGCAGCGGGGACTCCGCGTTCGACGGCGTTCCCGCCCCCTCCCCGTGATCCGAGCTCGAACCCCGGGGCCCACGCTCGACATCGAGCGGGAATTGATGCGCTCCTTCGGCGGACCGCTCATCTCCCTGGACGAGGTGGGCCGGGGGGCCATCGCGGGCCCTGTGGCAGTGGGGGCGGTCTGGGTGGACGAGGCGACGCTTCCGCTGGAGGGCGTCAGGGACTCGAAGCTGCTCAGCCCCGCACGACGCGAATCCCTGGCGGGCGCGCTCCGGGAGCAGCTGGTCTGCGCCGTCGGATCGGCAGAGGCCCGCGAGGTGGACGAGCACGGGATCGTCACGGCCCTCCGCCTGGCCGGCATGCGGGCGCTGGAGCAGCTGCCGGAGCCAGCGGGGATTCTCCTCGACGGCAGCCACGACTGGCTCTCCTCGCCTCACCAGGGCGATCTCCTCTCTGCGGCGGTTGAGGGGCCGGGCGCCGTCGTGAAGACCCTCGTCAAGGCGGACATGGCCTGCTGGGGAGTGGCTGCGGCGAGCATCCTTGCTAAAGTCTGGCGAGACGAGAAGATGAGGCAGCTGGCCGTCCAGGATCCTCGCTACGGGTTCGAGCAGCACAAGGGGTACGGCACCGCCGCCCACTCCCAGGCGATCCGCGCACACGGCCTGACGCCGGCCCACCGCCGCAGCTGGGCCATCACACCATCACCCGATCCGCAGGAGAGCAGATGAGCAGCGAAGAGCTTGAAAACTATGAGACAGACCTGGAGTTTCAGCTGTTCCGCGAATACCGGGATGTCGTCCAGCTGTTCCGCTATGTCATCGAGTCCGAGCGCCGCTTCTACCTGGCGAACGAGGTGGACGTCAGCGTGCGCTCCGCCGACGGCGAGGTGTACTTCGACGTCACCCTCACGGACGCGTGGGTGTGGGACGTGTACCGCTCGTCGCGCTTCGTGAAGAAGGTTCGGATCCTCACGTTCAAGGACGTCAACGTGGAGGAGCTCTCCAAGTCCACAGACGAGCTGAAGCTTCCCGAGGGCATCGACGGCTGACCCTCCGTTGGCTGTTGGGTCCTCCACAGCCCGGGACGACGCCGATGCCGGTTCTCACTTGTCCACGAATGCCCCTCATCCCGCCTGCGGGGAGGGGCATTCGTGATGTTCTCGGTGCATGAAGGCATTGAAGCACTGGAATCAGGAGCTGGGCGCGCGGGGCGAGGAGCACGTGGCCCACTGGCTCGAGGACCACGGAGTCATCGTCGTCGCTCGCAACTGGCGGGGCGCGGACGGGGAGGCGGACATCATCGGCGACGACGGCGAGCGGCTCCGGGTGGTGGAGGTCAAGACCCGGAGCAGCGGCCTGTACGGGCACCCTCTCGAGGCGATCGACGCGAAGAAGTACCGCCGCCTGTGGAGGCTGGGCCAGGAGTTCAGGGCATCGTTCGGGGCGGCCCGGTCTGTGGTGGTCGACGCGGCGGCTGTCGTGCGCCAGGAAGGGCGCCTGCACATCGAGTATCTCGCGGATGTGCGCCCGTGAAGCGGCTCATCGGCACCGCGTACTCGGTCTCCGTGGAGGGCGTCTCCGGGCGGGTCGTGGAGGTGGAGGCGGATATCGGACAGTCCCTGCCCGCTTTCGTTCTGCTGGGCCTGCCCGATTCGTCCCTCATGGAGGCAAGGGAGCGGATCCGTGCGGCGGCCAAGAACTCGGGGCACCCTCTGCCGGCCCGCAAGCTGACGGTCAACCTTCTCCCGGCAGGGATCCCCAAGCGCGGGCCGGGGTTCGACCTGGCCATCGTCGTGGCCGCGCTCCAGGCGGAGGGAAAGATCAGGCCCTCGGGCCGGACCGTTCTGCTCGGGGAGCTGGCGCTGGACGGGCGCCTGAGGCCCGTGGCCGGCATCCTGCCTGCCGTCATCGCGGCGGCGGCGTCGGGATACACGCAGATCGTCTGCCCTCGGGCCAACCACCATGAGGCCGCGATGGTGCCGGGAGTGTCCGTGCGCTCCTACGACACGCTCAGCCAGGTGCTGGCCGATCTCGGGTCCGAG
>JAGLBH010000185.1:0-3250 GCA_018260285.1 Arthrobacter sp.
GATGCTGAGGCGGAACTCCTCGCTGTGCCAGAAGCGCTCGTGTGCAGCACGCCACTGCTCGACGGTGGCGAAACCCTCGCCCTCCGCGAGCACATGCTCGAGAGGCACCTGAGCCAGCGGGACGATCTCCGCGGCGGTGACCTCGGTCAGGCACACCGGCAGGCCGTCCGAGTCAACGACGACCTCTCGGTCCCCCTTCGACGGGAGAGGCTCAGAGAGCGTCGAGTACTCCAGGGCAAGGCTCGACGTGCTCGTCTTCTCCCCTGCGAGGATCGCGGCGACGAGTCGATCTCTCACAGGGCCTGGGAAGGCGTACTCCCCGACGGGATAGTCTCTCCAGCTGTTCGGCCAGGTCATCTGTCCCCCGGCAGGCCCGGGACCCGGACGACGATGCTCCCGTAGGGCAGGGAGACCAGCACGTGGCCTTCTCGCTGCCGGACGGGCACCGATGAGGGAGCCTGGGACGGGTCGCCCAGGAAGCCGAGCTTCACGGCGCCGAACCCGACGCCGGCAGGCAGACCTCCCAGGCTGCCCTCCGGAGAGCCCCAGACCGCCCGACGAGCCTGGTGGACCATCGCCTGACCGGGGTCGGCCGGCAGGGAGTCGGCGATCTGGCGGCTGCCCGTGCGGTCTGCCTCGACGAGGGCCGCTGTCGGCAGAGTACCGGCAGGCTGCCATCCTTCGCGCGGGATGCCCTGACCTGCCCAGGCGCGATGGACCTCCGCTGGCGGCACCGGCCAGTCCACCCCGCCGTCCCGCTCCAGGCGGTCCAGCAGGGCCGCATGCTCGTAGACGGCGTCCACCGGCTCCTGAGAAGCGATCTCCCAGGAGCGCACCCCGAAGATCTCCATGCTCTGGTCCAGCAGTCCGCTGCGGGTGAGCACCGGCACGCACACGTCCAGCCGCCCGCCGGGCCGTGCCTCCAGGGCCGTCACGGAGCGATGGGGCACCACGGTGATGCGGGCGCCGTCGTCGTCCAGAGCCCGCGCTCTCCGGAGGAAGAGGGCGAGGTCGAGCGCCGACTCGCGGTCCTCGAGAACGATGCGCGGCGCAGCGCTCATGACGCCTTCCGGCGGCGCAGAGGGGCCGGGTCGCAAGCGAGTGCTGCAAGAGCCTCCCGCATCTCGGCGGGAATCCGGGACGGGCGGCCGGTCTCGGCGTCGACGACGACGCAGCTGACTTCCGCCACCGATCTCAGACGCCCCTCGGACAGCACCTCGTAGGCGAAGTCGAAGCTCGATCCGCCCACACTGCTCACCCCGATCCGGACCTGGACGGGGTCTGGGCTGTAGGCGATGGGCTCGCGGTACTCGATCTCCTGCCGGGCCACGAAGGTCGCCAGGCCCGGGCGGAGCAGATCCCAGATGCACTCCTCAGTCCGGGGGTGGCTCGGGGCGAAGTCCCCGATCGGCTGGTGCATGAGGCGCACGCGCGCGTCCTCCAGAAACTGGGCATAGCGAACGTTGTTGACGTGCCGGTACTGGTCGAAGTCTCCCCAGCGCAGCTGAATGTCGATACTCTGCATCTCTCCAGCCTATCGCCGGAGCCCTCCGCGGGGTCCACCGGCAGCTGGCTAGAATAAGCGGGTGACTGATCAGACTACGGCAGGCGATCACGCCGACTTCGACCCGACCGCGTTCGACCCCACCGAGAACCTCCGTGAGGTGCTGCGTCTGACCCGCATGAACGAGACCCGGGGCAGCGAGGAGATGTTCGCCGGGACGGTGGTCCCCAACCCCGGCAAGCGGGTGTTCGGCGGGCAGGTTCTGGCGCAGTCCATCATGGCGGCCAGCCTGACCATCGGCGACGACCGGCACATCCACTCGATGCACGGGTACTTCCTCCGCGCCGGGGATGCCCTGGAGCCCATCGAGTTCGGGGTGGAGAACCTGCGGGACGGTCGCTCCTTCTCCGCGCGACGCGTGCACGCCTACCAGAATGGGCGCATTCTGCTCTCCATGATGGCGTCTTTCCAGGACTGGGACGCCGGCCTGGACCACCAGGACCCCATGCCCGCCAACATTCCCGATCCGGAGACCCTTCCCTCCACTGCGGACCTTCTCGGCAAGATCGACCACCCCGCGGCGCGCTTCTCCTCCACCCAGCGGCCGTTCGACATTCGGCACGTCACGGAGCCGATCTACCTGCCCAATGAGTCCCGGCCCCTGGAGCCGGAGAACACACTGTGGATGAAGACCTTCTCCCCGCTGGCCGGCGGGGAGGCCGTCCACCGCGCGGCGCTGGCCTATGCGAGCGACTACACGCTGCTCGAGCCCGTCCTCCGTCGTCACGGACTCGACTGGTCCACGCGGGGCATGTCCATCGCCAGCCTTGACCACTCGATGTGGTTCCACCGGCCCGTTCGGGCTGACGAGTGGCTCCTCTACGTTCAGCACTCCCCCAGCGCCTCCGGGGCCCGCGGCCTCAGCGCAGGGCGCATCTACAACCAGGCGGGGGCGCTCGTGGCCTCGGTGGGCCAAGAGGGCATGATCAGGGTGCCGACAGAGCTCATCAGGAACTGACGCCCCCCTGGGTCGGCGGCACAGGACCTCGGGAGGGGCACGGCACAAGGGAGGGCCCGCATCATCTGCGGGCCCTCCCTTTTCTTGATCATTCAGCTGCCGGCCGGCAGCGTGATCCGCTAGTCGCGCGTCAGGCGACGGTGCGTCACGCGGTGCGGCTTGGCCGCATCCGGGCCGAGGCGCTCGATCTTGTTCGCCTCGTAGGACTCGAAGTTGCCCTCGAACCAGTACCAGTTCGACGGGTTCTCGTCCGTGCCCTCGTACGCGAGGATATGCGTCGAGACTCTGTCGAGGAACCACCGGTCGTGAGAGACGACGACGGCGCAGCCCGGGAAGTCCAGCAGCGCGTTCTCCAGGCTGCCAAGGGTTTCCACGTCCAGGTCGTTCGTCGGCTCATCGAGGAGCAGCAGGTTGCCGCCCTGCTTGAGGGTCAGAGCCAGGTTGAGGCGGTTGCGCTCACCGCCGGAGAGCACACCTGCCTTCTTCTGCTGGTCCGGGCCCTTGAAGCCGAAGGCGGAGACGTAGGCGCGCGAGGGCATTTCGACCTGTCCGACCTGGATGTAGTCCAGGCCGTCCGAGACGACTTCCCAGAGGGACTTGTTCGGGTCAATGCCTCCGCGGCTCTGATCCACGTAGGAGATCTTGACCGACTCGCCGATCTTGAGCTCACCGCCGTCGAGCTCTTCCAAGCCGACGATCGTCTTGAAGAGCGTCGACTTGCCGACGCC
>JAGLBH010000185.1:3260-3531 GCA_018260285.1 Arthrobacter sp.
CCGACGCCGTTCGGGCCGATCACGCCCACGATGCCGTTGCGGGGCAGAGAGAAGGAGAGGCCGTCGATGAGGATGCGATCCCCGAAGCCCTTCTTGAGGTTCTCTGCCTCAATGACCTGGGCGCCGAGGCGCGGTCCGGGCGGAATCTGGATCTCTTCGAAGTCAAGCTTCCTTGTGCGCTCGGCCTCGGCAGCCATCTCCTCGTAGCGGGCCAGACGGGCCTTGGACTTGGTCTGGCGGCCCTTGGCGTTCGAGCGGACCCAGTCGAGCT
>JAGLBH010000186.1:0-2401 GCA_018260285.1 Arthrobacter sp.
GGGACACACCCCCTGCACGGCCGCCCACGGAACCGAGCGCCGGCCAGAGGGCGAGTACTGGAGAGGGCGCTCCGCGAAAACCCGGAGAATGCAGAGGTTCTCAGGCTGGAGGTCTCGAATTTGCATCTGAGCTGGGATTGCATCACGATGCAAGCAACAGGATGAAGGGAACATGATGACGGAAGCGGCAGGGCTGCCCCTGGGGCCCCGTGAGCCGGGGAGTCCTGCAGACCCCGACGGCTCATCAGGGCCCGGGGAGCAGGACGTGATCGTCATCGGCTGGCGCGCGGGCCGAGGCGCCCGCTCCCGGCGCATCGGCTCGCTCTTGGTGGCTGTGCCCCGGGGGCTGGAGCTGCACTACGTCGGCCGCGTCGGCACCGGCTTCAAGGACGCCGAGCTGGCGGCCATGACGGCCAGGCTGCGCCACATGAGCCGCAAGCTGCCGCCCGTGGACAACGAGATTCCGACCGCTGATGCCAAAGACGTCCACTGGGTGCGCCCTGCGCTCGTCGGACGAGTCTCCTACCAGGGGTTCAGCGAGCACGGCCGCTACCTCAGCCCCGTATGGAAGGGCTGGCTGCAGGACAAGACCCCCTCCGAGGTGACGGACAGGCTGCCTGAGCTCTAGCGAGCGGCGTCGTCGTTCTCTGAGGCGAGGGGAGGACGGATGCCGAGCTCGTCAGCGTGAAGGCTCCGGTAGGTGCGCATCTGCCGCAGACGCCGGGTGAGGGAAGCGCGGCGGGGACGGCTATCCTCGTCCTCGAGGCTGCCCCCGGTGAGCTCGATGTGGTCCTGCCCGAACTGCCACAGGAGGAGATCGTCCAGGAGACGGTCCGGCCCAGGGGAGTAGCGGTGGTCCAGGGCACGGCGGACGTGCCGGATCTTCTGCGAGTCCAGCACCTCGCAGAGCTGATCCGTGCGGGTCAGGCCATGGGCGGCCATGAGGTGGGCGGCCCAGCCCCAGTCGTCGTCGAACTTGCGGTCCACGTGGGGCAGGAGCGTCTCCCAGACCTCCTGGACCCGCTCGGGGGTGAGAGGCACGGCCCCGCCGCCCTCGGCATTCCAGTATTCGCTCACCCGGGCGTAGTTCTCGTTGAGGTTCTCGAACGTCTCCTCCACCTTCTCCAGCATGGCGGCGGTGGCGGTGAACTGGCGGTCGAACGTGGGTGACCAGGCGCGGCGGTCGGCGGATTTGAAGCGGATGTCGTGCTCGATCTCACTCCAGGCATGCGCGAACACCGTGCGAATCTGCACCTCGAAGAAATAGGCGCCGTTCGGCTTGGCGTCCGTGTCCAGAAGCTGCTCCTGATAGCGCTTCACCGCCTCATTCTGCTGCGTGCGGAGAATGAGATGCCGGCTCGAATAGCCGTAGGTGCCGGACTCGATGGAGCCCGTGTCCTTCTCCCGGTCCCCGCGGCAGTCGAAGAGATCCCGGGCGCGCTTGATGAGATTCGCGGCCTCCCTGATCTCATGGGGCAGGGTGACGATGACGCGCACGGCCACGAGGTCGTTGAGGCTGCGGAGCGGATCGGGGAAGACGAGGGTCTCGGGGTCGTCGTCGCTCGTGGCGGGGATCACCCGGGACGCCTTCTCCTCGAAGCTCTCGAGGGATTTTGTCCGGGAGGTGACAAAGAGAGGACGCAGCGAGGACTCCGCGAAGATGTTCTGGATCTTCTGGGTCACGTCCTCCGTGACGTCCGCAAGATACGGGCGCAGGCGCTCATACTCGGCCACAGAGGCGCGGACGGACGCCGCGAGCTCCTCGGAGAGCGTGTGGTCGTGGCTCCCGTAGGCCTGGAGAGTCTTCCTGCGCATGGTCCCCTCACTCTGTTGACAGTCTGCCTGCCTACGCTACCGGCTGCGGCTTCGATCTCCCTGAGAGTTTGCCCTGGGCAGCGGAGCGAGCCGCCTGTGTTGCTAGGTTTAAGGCAGTACGTCCCCTGAGCTGAGGAGCCGCCATGTTTGACCCGTACGAGCGCCTTCCGGAGGTCGCGTCCTTCACCGTGACCAGCACCGACTTCACCGAGGGGGGAACCCTCGCGAACCCGCAGGTCTCCGGCGTAATGGGCTGCGGCGGCGAGGACGTCTCCCCGCAGCTCTCCTGGAGCGGCGCCCCGGAGGGCACGAAGAGCTACGCCGTGACCTGCCTTGACCCCGACGCCCCCACGGGCTCCGGTTTCTGGCACTGGGCCGTGGCGAACATCCCGGCCTCGGTGACCGAGCTGCCCACGGGCGCGGACGTCCCCGACGGGGCCGTGGCCCTGACGAACGACGGCGGGTCGGCCGCCTACGTGGGCGCGGCACCGCCCGAGGGGCACGGGCCCCACCACTACCACGTTGTGGTCCACGCCCTCGACGTCGAGAAGCTGGACCTGCCGGAGGGCGCGACGCCGGCCGTCCT
>JAGLBH010000186.1:2411-3449 GCA_018260285.1 Arthrobacter sp.
TCAACATGTTCTTCCACACTCTGGGCCGAGCCCGGACCGTGGGCGTGTACGAGATCCCCGGGAAGGGGAAGTGACGCCCGCCCCTGACAGCGGGTTCCGCCTCATCGCGAGCGACCTGGACGGGACGATTCTCTCCCACGACTTCACGATCTCGGAGCGGACGGTGGCAGCCTTCGGGGCTGCGCGCGCTGCGGGGTACGAGGTCGTCTTCGTCACGGGCCGGCCCCCGTGGTTCATGACGCCCCTCCTCGAGCACATGGGCGCTGCGGGGCACACGGTCGGGAAGGTCATCGGCTGCAACGGGGCCGTGGTCTGCGACCTGGAGAAGGGGACCATTCTCGAGTCAGAGCTGCTGGGCGTCGAGGACGCCGTGGCCAGCATCGAGGGCATTCGAGCCCGGGTGCCCCATGCCGCCTTCGCCGCGGAGACCCTGAGCGGGGCCATCGCGGAGCCGCGCTTCCTGCTGCGCGAGCGGGTCGAGGTGGACCTCGTCCCTGACCTCGCCGCCGTTCTGCGGGAGCGGGCGGGCGAGCTGGAGGGCGTGCTCAAGCTGCACGCGAGGGACCCCGAGAGCTCGGATGCCGACGCGTTCTTCGCCGCGGCCTCCCCCGGCGTCTCTGCGGGCGGGTACGCCACGCACTCCGTGGTGGGCTATGCCCTCATGGAGGTCAGTCGGGCCGGGGTCAACAAGGCGGCGACGCTCGCACGGTACGCCGCCGAGCTGGGAATCGCGCCGGAGGAGGTCATCGCCTTCGGGGACATGCCCAACGACCAGCAGATGCTCCGCTGGGCCGGTGTCGGCTACGCGATGGCCTCGGGGCACCCCGCGGCCCGCGCCGCGGCCGACCGGCTGGCGCCCCCCTTTGAGGACGACGGCGTGGCCGCCGTCCTCGAGGAGCTGCTCAGGACGGGCCGGGCGCCTCGAGGGCACGCCGCCCCCGTCGAGCCGTAGGGGCCTCGGGCAGGCCCTGGAGAACGCGCAGGGCGGCCTTCCACCCCGGGGGGAGGCTGCCCACGGCGCGCAGTCGGTTGAGGCAG
>JAGLBH010000187.1 GCA_018260285.1 Arthrobacter sp.
GTCCCGGAGACGAGGTAGCGGGTCTCCCCCGGCATGACCATGAAGAGCCGGTCGCGGGCCTGCTGCTTGATGTACGCCGAGTCGCTGTACCGCTGGGCTTGGGCCTTGAGCTGCTCGTTCTCGAGCGTGCGTGCGTCGATATCCGCCTGAAGCTCGGCCACCTCGCGGTGCTGCTGCATGTAGACCTTCATCTGCGGGGCGATGAGCATGGCGGCGAAGAGCAGGAGCGTCAGGATGATGAGGAGTCGACCGGTCAGAGCCCCCTGGGGAGGAGCGCCGCGTCGGGATCCGGCAGGGCCGCCCTCCGGGTCCGGCTCGATCGCCTGTGAGCGGCGGATGTTGCCCGCCAGGGCCTTGCGCTCTGCGCGGCGGCGGGCGGCGTCGTCCACACCCAGATCGGAGGTGGAGCGCGAAGCCGCGCCGAACCGGAGTCGTGACGCCATGAGAAATCAGTCCTTCAGGAGAGGCGGTGGGCCGCCACAGACCGGGGGCCGGGCGCAGAGAGCGCCCGGCCGCCGGCAGATGCGGGATGGCTCAGACGGTGAAGCGCGGGAAGCTCAGGCGACCCGCGTAGACCGCTGCGCTGTCCAGCTCCTCTTCGATGCGCAGAAGCTGGTTGTACTTCGCCACGCGCTCGGAGCGGGCAGGGGCGCCCGTCTTGATCTGGCCTGCGTTGGTGCCCACGCAGATGTCCGCGATCGTCGTGTCCTCGGTCTCGCCGGAGCGGTGCGAGGTGATCGTCGTGTAGCCGGCGCGCTGCGCGAGGGAGATCGCGTCGAGCGTCTCGGTGAGCGTGCCGATCTGGTTGACCTTGACGAGGAGGGAGTTGGCCGTCTTGTTGTCGATGCCGCGGCCCAGGCGGACCGGGTTGGTGACGAAGAGGTCGTCGCCCACGAGCTGCACCTTGTCGCCGATGAGCTGGGTGAGCGTGCGCCAGCCCTCCCAGTCCTCCTCGTCGAGCGGGTCCTCGATGGAGACGAGCGGGTAGTCGGCCACGAGCTGGGTGTAGTAGGCGACGAGCTCCTCGGTGGAGAGCTTCTTGCCCTCGAACGTGTAGGCGCCGTTCTCGAAGAACTCAGAGGAGGCGACGTCGAGCGCGAGCGCGATGTCCTTGCCCGGCTCGTAGCCTGCGCGACGGATGGCCTCGAGGATGAGGTCCAGGGCCGCGCGGTTGCTCGGCAGGTTCGGGGCGAAGCCGCCCTCGTCGCCGAGGCCCGTGGAGAGGCCCTGCTCGTTGAGCACGGTCTTGAGCGTGTGGTAGACCTCGGTGCCCCAGCGGAGCGCCTCGGAGAAGGTCGACGCGCCGAGCGGGGCGATCATGAACTCCTGGATGTCCACATCGGAGTCGGCGTGGCTGCCGCCGTTGAGGATGTTCATGAGGGGCACGGGGAGCACGTGCGCGTTGGGGCCGCCGAGGTAGCGGAAAAGCGGCAGGTTAGAGGACTCGGCGGCGGCGCGGGCCACGGCGAGGGAGACGCCGAGCATGGCGTTGGCGCCGAGCTTGGACTTGTTGTCCGTGCCGTCGAGCTGGATCATCGTCTCGTCGATGAGGCGCTGGTCCGTGGCGTCGAAGCCGATGAGCACAGGCTGGATCTTCTCGATGACGTTCTTGACCGCGTCCTGGACACCCTTGCCCTGGTAGCGCTTCTTGTCGCCGTCGCGCTTCTCGTTGGCCTCGAAGGCACCGGTGGATGCGCCCGAGGGAACCCCGGCGCGGCCGAACGAGCCGTCGTCGAGCACGACGTCGACCTCAACGGTCGGGTTGCCGCGGGAGTCGAGAATTTCGCGGGCATGAATTGCGTCGATAGTAGCCAAAACGCTCCTTGAAGAATAGGACGAAAAATTAGAACACGATGAGCTCATCCTCATCGACGGCCCAGGAGACAGCCTAATCCAGATCCCCTGAAAGAGGCTGTGAACTCGCTGGTCGGCGGTCCTTCTCGGCGGCCTTGACCGCGTCCCACTGGGCGTCGATCTCCTCGATGCTGAGGTCGAGGACCCGCACCGATCCGTCCGGCGCGAAGACGTGGGGCGAGCGGCGCACGAGCTTGGAGGTCAGCGCGTCGAGGACCATGTCCAGGGTGATGCGCCGATCCGGCTCTGCGGACTCCTGGCCGATCTCCGCGTGGAGGAGCACCTGGAGCAGCAGGTCCCCGAGCTCCCCGGCCACGTCCGCACCCGTCGCCGTGCCGGCCTCGTACTCTCGGAGCACCTCGGCCACCTCGGCGGCCTCCTCCGCCGCGAACGGCACGAGCGAGGCGTGGGTCTGGGACGCGGTCCACGGGCAGTGGGTCCTCAGGGTGCGGACGACGCCGACGAGCCGCTCGGCTTTCTCCAGCGTGTCCCCTGGCCCGAGGGGCGGGACCTCCTGCGGCATCAGCCGTCGAGCAGGCCGAGGCGGATGTACTCGGTGCGGATGAAGTCCTCGAGCGCGTCCCGGTCCTCCAGCGGGAGGAAGGCGGCCTGGGCGGCGTTGAGCGTCAGCTCGAGGAAGTCCTCGGCCTCGTAGTCGAAGACCTCGGCGAGCAGCTCGAACTCGTCGGAGAGCGTCACATTGGACATGAGGCGGTTGTCCGTGTTGATCGTGACGTTGAAGCCGAGCTGGACGAGCATGTCCACGGGGTGGTTGTCGATGTCCCGCGCCTCGTCCGCACTCCCGGCCATGGGCTCGATGGCGCCCGTCTGCAGGTTGGAGGACGGGCAGATCTCGAGGGGAATCTGGCGGTCGCGCACCCAGGCTGCCACGCGGCCCAGATCGGCGGTGGCGTGAGGGGCCCCGTCGTCGTCGTTCCCGTCGAAGGTCACCGTGATGTCCTGGGCCACGCGGACGCCGTGCCCGAGGCGCAGCGCCCGGCCGGAGAGGAGCGCGTCCTCGACGGACTCGATGCCCGCGGCCTCGCCTGCGTGAACGGTCACGGGGAAGTGCTCGCGGGCCAGAAGGGTGAAGGCCTCCTCCATGCGGGAGGCGGGGAAGCCGTCCTCGGCCCCCGCGATGTCGAAGCCCACAACGCCGCGGTCCCGGTGGCGCAGGGCCAGCTCGGCGATCTCGAGGCCGCGATCCGCATGGCGCATCGCGCAGACGATCTGGCCCACGCGGATGGTCTGGCCCTGGAGGGACACGGACTCCACGCCCTGCTCGAGGCCACGCTGAACTGCCTCGACAGCCTCGTCCAGGCTGAGCCCTGCGGTCAGGTGCTGCTCCGGAGCCCAGCGCACTTCGCCGTAGACGACGCCGTCTGCCGCGAGGTCCTCCACGAACTCGCGGGACACGCGCTCAAGATCCTCGGCGCGCTGCATGACGGCCGTCGTGTGCTCGAACGTCTCGAGGTAGCGGACGAGGCTGCCGGAGTCGGCGGCCTCGTGGAACCAGTCGGCGAGCTCGTCCGGGTCTGCGGCCGGCAGGGTGTGCCCGATCTGCTCGG
>JAGLBH010000188.1 GCA_018260285.1 Arthrobacter sp.
GCGCCGTCGATCGAGGCCTCGAGGAGCGGAGACGCGATGGCGAGCTCTGCGGCCTTGATGGCGCGGTCGTCGCCCTGTGCGGAGCCGATGCCCATGAGAGCCGAGCCTGCGCCCTGCATGACGGACTTGACGTCAGCGAAGTCGAGGTTGATGAGGCCCGGGGTGGTGATGAGATCCGTGATGCCCTGGACACCGGAGAGCAGCACCTGGTCAGCCTGGCGGAAGGAGTCCATGAGGGAGACGTCCCGGTCCGAGATGGAGAGCAGGCGGTCGTTCGGGATGACGATGAGCGTGTCCACTTCATCGCGGAGCGCGTCGATGCCGGCTTCTGCGGAGTTCGCGCGGCGGCGCCCCTCGAAGGTGAACGGACGGGTGACGACGCCGATGGTCAGCGCGCCCAGCGAGCGGGCGATGCGAGCGACGACGGGGGCTCCGCCGGTGCCGGTGCCGCCGCCTTCGCCAGCAGTGACGAAGACCATGTCTGCGCCCTTGAGCACTTCCTCGATCTCCTCGGCGTGGTCCTCGGCTGCCTGGCGGCCCACCTCGGGGTTCGCACCGGCACCGAGACCGCGGGTGAGCTCGCGGCCGACGTCGAGCTTGACGTCCGCGTCCGACATGAGGAGCGCCTGAGCGTCCGTGTTGATGGCGACGAACTCAACGCCCCGGAGACCGACTTCGATCATGCGGTTGATTGCGTTGACGCCGCCGCCGCCGATGCCGACGACCTTGATGACGGCCAAGTAGTTCTGCGGTGCTGCCACGTTTTCATCCCTTGTTTGGAAAGTTGAGTGCGATATTGGTTCAAATCTAATAGACCAAGTTAGGTCTTTCCTGAAAATGCCGCCAGATGGCCGCCAACCCTCAACTTCACCCTGAAGGTTGGGGCGTGCCCCCGGTTCGGAGACCTACTTGGTCACGGGACTTCCCGGGACGGAGACGTCGACTGTCTGGACTGGCTGCGGGACGGCGCCCGTCGTCGGATCCGAGGTGGGCTTGGCGAGGGCCTTGAGCATGGCGCTCAGGGTCGCTGACTTCTGGGCGGCGTTCTCGTCGTTGCCCCAGACGATGACAAGGCCGGAGTTCATGAGGAGCTCCACCGAGTCGGGACTGGTGGCCCGAGCTTCCTTCATGTCCCCCAGGATGGAGGAGGGGATGCTGCTGAGCGCAGTCGTGACGGCCTGGAAGACGGCCGGCTTGGCCGCGGTCGTCGGAGAGATGACCGGGAGGCGGTAGGCTCCGGCGTCCTTGACCGTTGTGATGACCTTGCCCTCGCTGTCGATGAGCTGAACCCCTGAGGATCGCTGGACCTGGGCGACGGGAGCGCGCTCGACCACAGCCACCTTCAGCCCGTGCGGGGGATTCGCAGAGACGCGTGCGCGAGCCACGCCGGGGATCTCTCCCAGTCTGGCCTCAAGCCCCCGGGAGTCGACCTGCGGGAGGTTCTTTCCCTGGGCGTCCTTCATGACGCCGTTGATCGCCTCGAGGGTCACGAACTTGTTCCCTGTGACCTCGATCGTGTCCACCCGCAGCCAGGGAGTGACGTTGGCCGCCACAACCGCCAGCCCCGAGAGCAGCAAGCAGACGAGGGCGATGAGACTGAGCCTGCGCCCCCACCGAGGCCTGCGCCGGGTGGACATGTCGGTGACACTCGCACGGGGCTCCGAAGGCTCCTGCGCTCCTGCTCCGTCGGTGGAATCCTCCTCATCCGTCACAGCAGTCGGAGCGTCAGCCTTCTTCGTGGCAGCGCTGGGGGCCAGGCGGACCCTCCGCACAGAGGAGCCGGCAGCGGGGGTCTCCGTCTGCGACTGCTCCGGCTGAGCGCCCTCGGGGGGACCAGCGTCGTCCGACCCGACGCGCGGCAGCTTGGGGATGCGGCTCACAGGCCGTCCTTGCCCTCTGCCCGCGCCTGCAGAGCCTCGACGATCGCTGAGCCCAGCTCTGTCACGTCCCCCGCCCCGATCGTCATGACGAGGTCACCGGGCGCAGCGGCAGCCGCCAGTCGCCGAACCGCCTCGGCGGGGCTGTCCACGCTGTACTGGCCGCTCTCCTCGGAGACGCGGCGGGCGGCGTCGCTGTGATCGGTGATCGTCGCGCTGGTGACGTCGTCCCGCTGGTCCTCCCGCGCCCGGAAGACGGGGAGAACGAGCGCGAGGTCAGCCGAGTCGAGGGCCTCCGCGAACTCTCGCGCGAAGGCGGAGGTCCGAGAGTAGAGATGCGGCTGGAAGACGACGAGCACGCGTCCGGAGCCCACGACGTTCCTGGCGCCGGAAACGGCTGCGGTGACCTCGGTGGGGTGGTGGGCGTAGTCGTCGTACACGCGGATGCCCCGCACCTCCCCCTTGAGCTCGAACCGGCGGCTGGCCCCCTGGAAGGCGGCGAGGCCCAGGGCGCAGCGCTCCGGATCAAGCCCCAGCTCGAGTCCTGCCGTGAAGGCCGCGGCCGCGTTGAGCACATTGTGGTTGCCCGGGACGGCGAGAGTCAGCTCCTGCTCGGACTCGAACCCGTCCACGGTGAAGCTCAGAATGGAGCGTGTGCCTCGCTCGAAGGGCTCGGTCCGGAGGATGCGGACGTCGGCGTCCTCCGCATAGCCGTACGTGCGCACATGCGCTGAGGGACGATGGCGCTCCGCCAGGGCGGCCGATCCGTCGTCGTCCGCGCAGGCGACGAGCACGCTCGTGGGGTCCAGGAGCTCCACGAAGGTGTCGAAGCTGCGGAAGACGGCCTCCGCCGTGCCGTAGTAGTCCAGGTGGTCCGGCTCGATGTTCGTCACGATGGCCACGCGGGGCCGGTAGTTGACGTAGGAGCCGTCAGACTCGTCGGCCTCGAGAACGAACGCGTCTCCCGTGCCGAGGTGCGCGTTGACACCGAGCCCGGCCACGGCGCCTCCGACCGCGAAGCTCGGGTCCTCCCCCACCTCTTTGAGCATGACGGCGACCATCGACGTCGTCGTCGTCTTGCCATGGGTCCCGGCGACGGCGATCGTCGCGCGGCCCGAAGCGGCGGCAGCAAGGGCCATCGAGCGGTGGATGATCGGCAGCCCGAGCTTGAGGGCGGCCTGGTACTCGGGATTGCTCGGGCGGATGGCGGTGGAGACCACGAGGGTGTCCACCCCGCGGATGTGAGCGGCGTCATGTCCCACGAAGGTCTTGATCCCGAGGGCGGCGAGCTCGCGCAGCCCGGCCGAGTCCTGGGCGTCCGATCCTGAGACCTCCACTCCCCGCGCGGCGAGGACGCGTGCCACAGCGCTCATCCCGGCGCCTCCGATCCCGACAAAGTGGGTGCGGCCCAGGTCAGCGAGGGGAACGCGCGTGACGCCGTGCGTGTAGGCGGTTTCCGGCGGGGGGGCGGGCAGACCGTTCGCCACGGTCCGGGCGCGGTCGTCGGCGGAGGGGG
>JAGLBH010000189.1 GCA_018260285.1 Arthrobacter sp.
TGAGATGCGCGAGCTCGTGGACGAGCACCGAGTCGATGACCCACTCCGGCAGCGCGGCCAGCTCGTGGGAGAGGCGGATGGTGCGGCTGCCGATCGACGTCGACCCCCACCGCGTGCTCTGGTTCGTGACCCATGTGACGGACGCGGGCGGCTCGAGCCCGGGAAAGTGCTGCTCGCGGAGACGGTCGGCCCGCGCGGCGAGCCACGCGGCGTCCCTGCCTCCCGGAGACGACGACGACGCAGGCCGCTTCGCGAGCACCCGCTCGACCAGATCGCAGACGAGCCGATGCTCTGCGGCAGAGCGCCGCATGGGCGCGAGGACGACAAGCTGCTCCCCCTCATAGCGGGCGGAGAGGGTCCGATGCCTTCGGGGCGACCGGCGGATGAGCACCGGAATGTCCCCGAACGCGGTGGCGCAGGTGACGCGCTCCTCGGTGGTGGCCGTCCCCACGAGGTCAGCCCCGGGCGGTCTTGATGATCGAGAGGACAGCCTCGCCGTAGCGGTCGATCTTCATCTGCCCCACCCCGGAGATCGTGACGAGCTCGCTCACGGTGGAGGGCAGCATCTCGGCCATGGCCATGAGAGTCGTGTCCGTGAAGACGACGAAGGCCGGCTTGCCCGTGCTCTCCGCCTCCGCCCGGCGCCACTCCTTGAGGGCCGCGTAGACGCTCTCGTCGAAGCTCACGGGGCAGTCCGAGCAGTGGCGCAGCTTGCGCTCCTGGGTGCTCATGAGGGACTTGCCGCAGACCGTGCAGACGGGCACTCTGGCCTCCCGCCGCTGCGCCGGGGCGGGCCGCTCGCTCCGGGAGACCTCCCCGTGACGGGACCGCACCGCTGGCGAGAGCGCGTGGAGGAAGCGCGACGGCTTGCGGGACGCCGCTCCCCCGGGGGTCCGCGAGAGGGCCCAGGAGATGTGGAGCTGGATCCGGGCGCGGGTGATGCCCACGTAGAGGAGGCGGCGCTCTTCGTCGATCTCCCCCTGCGTCTGGGCGAAGGAGATGGGCATGAGGCCCTCGCTCATGCCCGCCAGGTAGACCGCGTCCCACTCCAGGCCCTTGGCGGTGTGGATCGAGGCGAGCGTCACCCCGTCGAGCGTGGGCACGTGGGCGTTGGCCGCGCGATCGGACAGCTCGTCCACGATGTGCTGCAGCTGGGTCTCCTCGCCCCGGGCCGCGCGGGCCTCGGCCACCTCGTCGCCCACCGAGATGAGGGCCGCGAGGGACTCCCAGCGCTCCCTCTGGGCCCCGCTGTTCGCAGGCGGGGTCTCCGAGTAGCCGAGCGAGCTGAGGATGGTGCGCATGAGGGCCGGGGCGTCCTCCCCCGTCTCCGGGGAGCGGGCCGCGGCGCGCAGCTGGAGGATGCCCTCCCGCACTTCGCGCCGCTGGTAGAAGCGCTCCGCGCCGCGCAGCTTGAAGGGGATGCCCGCCGAGGAGAGGGCCTCCTCGAAGGCCTGCGACTGCCCGTTCGTGCGGAAGAGAATGGCGATCTCGCTCGCGGGGGTGCCCCGGGCGATGGTCTGGGCGATGTGCCTGGCGAGACCCGCGGCCTCGTCGGCGTCGTCCGCGAACTCTCCGTAGACGACGGCGGGGCCGCTCTCCCGCTGGGCCTTGAGCTCGAGGGGCTCGGCCCAGAGGGCCGGGTCGTTCGGGGAGGCCTTGCGGGCGGCGAGCAGGTCGTTGGCCGCGGCCACCACCTGGGGCGTGGAGCGGTAGTCCCGGACGAGCCGGACGACGCGGGCCTCCGTGAAGCGGTGCGTGAACTCGAGGAGGTGCCGGCTCGTGGCGCCCGTGAAGCTGTAAATCGTCTGGCTCGCATCGCCCACGACGCACAGGTCGGAGCGGTCGCCGAGCCAGAGGTTGAGGAGGCGCTGCTGGAGGGGCGAGACGTCCTGGTACTCGTCCACGACGAAGTGCCGGTACTGCTCGCGGATCTGGGCGGCGACCCGCGGATCGTCCTCGAGGATGCCGACGGTCAGGAGGAGGACGTCCTCGAAGTCCATGACCCGGCGCTCCTCTTTGAGGTTGTCGTAGGCCTCATAGAGGCGGGTCACGGTCCGCTGGTCGAACCCGGTCGGGGCCACCCGGCCCTGGGCCCGCCCGTAGCCCTCGGGGGTGAGCATGGAGACCTTGGCCCACTCGATCTCCCCCGCGAGGTCGCGGATGGCCGCCCGGTCCGTGGTGAGCCGGAGCCTGCGGGCGGCCTCGGCGATGAGGCTGGCCTTGTTCTCTACGAGACGATGGGGATCCCCGCCGATCGCCTGGGGCCAGAAGTACTGGAGCTGCCGCAGCGCGGCGGAGTGGAAGGTCCTGGCCTGCACCCCGTGGGCGCCGAGCGCCCGGAGGCGGGCCCGCATCTCCGCGGCCGCGCGCGCGGTGAAGGTCACCGCGAGGACCTGCTGGGGCTTGTAGACCCCGCTGGCCACGCCGTAGGCGATGCGGTGGGTGATCGCCCGCGTCTTGCCCGTCCCGGCCCCGGCCAGAACGACCATGGGGCCTGAGAGGTTCGCGGCCACCTCCCGCTGCTCGGGGTCGAGCTGCTCGAGGATCGCATCAGGATTCAACGGAGTCCTCCTCGGACATGAGCCAGGCGGTGATGAGCGAGCGGGAGATGGAGAGCTCCCCGGGGAGGTCCACCTCGCCCGCGGCGACGGCGGCCCGCAGCTCAGCCCGGCTGAAGGCGCGCACGGCCGTGATCTCCTCCCCGTCCGGCACGGGCGGAGTGGAGGTGGAGGCGATGTAGCCGAGCATGAGCGATCGGGGGAAGGGCCAGGGCTGGGACCCCAGGTAGCGGACTCTGTCCACCACAACGCCCGCCTCTTCGCGCAGCTCCCGGACGACGGCCTCCTCAGGCGTCTCCGCAGGCTCCACGAAGCCGGCGAACGTGGAGAAGCGCGTCGCCGGCCAGGCGGCGCTGCGCCCCAGGATGAGCCTGTCCTCCTCGTCGACGAGGGCCACGATGACCGCCGGGTCTGTGCGCGGGAAGAATTCGGTGTCCTCGTCCGCCGAGAGCCGGACCCACCCCGAGGCGGTCTGCCGCGTGGGGGCGCCCGTCTCCGGGGAGAAGAGATGCGTGGCGTGCCCGGCCAGGACGGCCTGCCCCGGGGAGAGGGCGCTCAGCTCGGCCACGGTGGCCGGAGAGTTGGCCTGGGCCATCGCCGAGCGGACGGGAACGGGCCTCATCTCGCCCGAGGGGCGGAGCGGGCCCTGCCCGGCGAGAACGGCCACGATGCCCGCGGGGTCTGTGCCCTCGGCCGTCTCCCCCAGGGCGACGACGGCGCGGGCGCTCGCGAGAAAGGGCTCTGCCAGGCGGCGCGGGATGAGGACGCGGGGCCCTGCGGCGTCGTCGGTCCGGGCGAGCACCTCGGAGGGCACGCGATCGGGACCGCCGAGC
>JAGLBH010000018.1:0-10627 GCA_018260285.1 Arthrobacter sp.
GGGACGGGAGTCATCGCGACGCTGCCCTACTTCGGGGCAGTGCTTCTCTTCTTCGCCCCCATCCGCCGCGCTCCGTGGATCGTCCTCGGCTGCACGGCTGCCGCCCTCGCGGTCTCCGCCCTCGACCCGTCGGCGTGGAGAGGGCAAGGCGCCCTGTGGAACGTCGTCGGCCCCCTCATCGGGCTCTTCTGCGTCACGGCGGGCCGCTACGCCGAGCACAGCGCCCAGAAGAAGGGGCAGGCGGAGAGCGCGCTCGCCATCGCTGAGGAGCGCGCGCGCATCGGCCGGGACGTTCACGATCTCCTGGGGCACTCCCTCACCGTCATCGCAGTCAAGGCCGAGCTCGCAAGCCGCCTCGTCGAGACGGACCCGGCCGCTGCTCGCACGGAGCTCCGCGAGATCCATGAGCTCACCCGCGAGGGCCTCGCTCAGGTGCGCGGGACCGTGACGGACCTCCGCTCCCCCGCCCCCTCCCCATCAGACGCCCCTGCCGAGGCCCCTCCCTCGGCCCGATCGAGTGCAGATCTCACCGCCACCCTTGCAGCCGCGTCGAGCGCCCTGAGGAGCGCCGGCGTCGTCCTCGGCGTGACGGGCACAGACCCGGAGGCCGTCCCTGCGCCCGCCGCGGACCTCTTCGCGTGGGTTCTGCGGGAGGGAACCACGAACATCCTCCGCCATGCCGGCGCGCGGACTGCCCGTCTCCACCTCACCGAGCACACCCTCGCCCTCGAGAACGACGCCGACCGGCCGCTTGCCGCTGTGCCCTTCGGGCACGGCCTGGCCGGCCTGCAGTCCAGGGTGTCGGAGCACGGCGGGGTGCTGACGGCGGGGCCCGTTGAGGGCCGGCCGCAGCTCTACCGGGTGAATGTGACAATAAAGCCATGATTCGGATCCTCTTGGCCGACGACCAGGCCCTCATCAGGGGCGCCCTCGCCGCTCTTCTTGAGATGGAGGGTGACCTGCAGGTCGTGGCGCAGGCGGACCGCGGGGACCAGGTTCTCGAGACCGTGCGGGCCCACAGGCCGGACGTGGCCCTCCTGGACGTCGAGATGCCGGGCGCAGACGGGATTGAGGCGGCACGGCAGATCGCCCAGAGCGGCCTGCCGTGCCGCAGCCTCATCGTCACCACCTTCGGCAGGCCGGGGTATCTCAGGCGAGCGCTGGAGGCTGGGGCCAGCGGATTCGTGGTCAAGGACATGCCTGCGGCAGAGCTCGCCACAGTGGTGCGGCGCGTGCACCAGGGGCTGCGCGTCGTCGACCCCGCGATCACGGAGCAGTCCCTCGTCATGGGGGCCAGCCCCCTGACGGAACGGGAGACAGACGTGCTCCGTGCCTCCGAACTCGGCCAGAGCCTCCGCCACGTGGCCCAGGCCGTGTTCCTCTCGGAGGGAACGGTGCGCAATCACCTCTCGTCGATCATCGCCAAGACGCAGGCGGCCAATCGGTATGAAGCGGCGAGGATCGCCCGAGAGAACGGCTGGCTCTAGGCGGACCGCCGTGGGAACAGGCCGAGCCTGCGGCGCAGGTGCCAGAGACCGGAGAGAATCAGGGCCACCACTCCGTAGACGGCAACACTCGTCGTGACGAGGGACTGCACATAGGGCCGGATCGTGTTCTCACCGGCGAGAAGGAGCGCCAGGAGATCAGCGCTCGTCGCGATGAAGGCGCCGATGGCGGGAACGCCCCACATAAAGGCCTGTTCCCCTGGGTCTGGCTGCACAAGTGCCCTCACTGGCTTGGCTCGCAGCCACTTCCTGCGCAGAATGACACCCAGCGCCGCGACACCGATCACTGAGCTCAGGTACTGGAGCCAGAGAAGCAGGCTGAATGGACCCGCCTGCACCTGCAGGAAGGGGAACATGACCCATACCGGCGACCACTTGTGAGTGAACATGTCCCACATGAGGTGTGTGAGGACGCCCAGAAGCACGCTGGGAAGCGCCAGCAGCCACCAGCGGACAGTCGGCCGGGGGGAAGGGGTCCATCTGCGCAGCCCCGAAGGCACCTGCTCCTCATACGCCGGGCGCAGCAGATATTGCCACAGGGCCAGAATCACCAGGCCGGCGAGAACATCCACCGTAAACACCCCGCGAAGGCTGTGGGCGGTGGAGTAGGACCAGAAGAAGGGCAGAAAATGAGGAAAATCAGGCACCATTGAGCCCACAACCATGCCAGGCATGAGATAGGGAGTCTTCTTGAGAGGGAGGACAGCCAGCGGGTGGGCCATGGTGAGAGGCATGAACTCAAACTTAACGCCCGCCCCCGGGCATGAGCTGAGAATGACCCCTGTTTTGCCCTCAGAGCGTGCGAATTATGGCGAAGATCTCACTCCTGCCTCCGTCGAGCCGCCGTCTCAGGCCGTGGGGCGCACTCCCCTGCCGCCCAGGCCGCGGGACTCGTCGCCGCGTGCCTTGAGGGTGGCGCGCAGCTCCTTGGGCAGGGAGAAGAGAATGTCCTCCTCAGCCTCCACGATCTCCTCGACGTCGCTGTATCCATAGTCCGCGAGCAGGGTGAGGACGTCGCGGACGAGCACCTCGGGAACAGAGGCACCGGACGTCACGCCCACAGTCTGGGCCTCGGCGAACCACTTCTCGTCCACCTGGTGCGCGAAGTCCACGCGGTAGGCGGCCCTGGCCCCGTATTCCAGGGCGACCTCCACGAGGCGCACGGAGTTGGAGGAGTTCGCGGAGCCGACGACGATCACCAGGTCTGCCTGCGGGGCGATCTTCTTGATGGCAGCCTGCCGGTTGCTGGTGGCGTAGCAGATGTCGTCCGAGGGCGGATCCTGCAGGTTGGGGAAGCGCTCGCGCAGGCGGCGAACGGTCTCCATGGTCTCGTCCACGGAGAGTGTGGTCTGGGACAGCCAGATGAGTCGGTCCGGGTTCTTGACCTGAATGGTCTCCGCCTCTTCGGGGTTGTTGACGATCTGGGTGGCCTCCGGCGCTTCGCCGTAGGTGCCCTCCACCTCTTCATGGCCCTCGTGCCCGATGAGGAGGATCTCGTACCCGTTGTTCGCGAAGCGCACAGCCTCGCGGTGGACCTTCGTCACAAGCGGGCAGGTGGCGTCGATCGTGCGCAGGCCCCGGTCCTCTGCGGAGTTGACCACGGCCGGCGAGACGCCGTGGGCCGAGAAGATGAGGAGAGAGCCCTCGGGCACCTCGTCCGTCTCCTCGACGAAGACGGCACCCTGCGCCTCGAGGGTCTCCACCACGTGCTTGTTGTGAACGATCTGCTTGCGGACGTACACCGGGGGGCCGTAGTGCTCCAGCGCCTTCTCGACGGCAATGACAGCCCTGTCCACCCCGGCGCAGTACCCTCGCGGCGCCGCCAGGAGAACCTTCTGGGGCCCGGCTGTCCCGCGGAGGGCGTCAATCTCCTCCCGGCTGATGCGGGTCTTGGGCATCGCGGGCAGGCCCAGGGAAACGGTGGAGCCAGAAGCAGTCTCAGTCATGCTCACCAGTTTAGGCGGTGACGTATCGGTGGGACCGGACCTTCGCCGAAAGCCCAACGATGAGCGCGAGCGCCATGAGGCCCGCTCCGGCCCAGACCACCCAGAGCGCCTCCGCCTGGAGAGAGGGCACCAGCAGCTCTGCCGTCTTGCGCAGGAAGAGCGAGCCCAGGGGGTCGGCCGTCACGCCCCCCGCCCGCTGGGGCAGCTGGGAGGCAAGGGCGCTCTCGACCCAGCCGACGGCCATGAGCCCGAGGCTCAGCAGCCCGCAGGCCAGCCAGCGCCGCCGTGCGGCGACCACGGCAAGAAGCGCGAGCACCGCGGCGCCAGCCAAAAAGACAGGCCAGAGGTAGGCGAACTGAGCCATGAGCTCGAACACGCTGGTCCCGAAGAGCTTCGGGGCCCCCAGCGGAATATTGAGGTCAGGGCTCTCCGGCGTCGGAAGCCCGATCGGAGAGACGACGCTCTCCACGAGAAGGCTCGAGAGGGGCTTGAGGCTGAGCACAGCCTCGTGGCTTGGGCCGAAGGCCGAGTCATGGACAGACATGAGGGACTGCTCTGCCGCCGGCCCGTACTTCTCCTGGTTCGCGACGACGTCGAGGACCCCCTTGATCATCGAGTCGATGCGGCTCCTGAGGCCCGAGAGGAGAGGCACCGCATTGACGATCGTGTCCGTGGCCTGCCGAGAAGCCGTCTGGGTCATCTCGTTCTTGAGCTCGGGGTCGTGGATGACGGGCCCGACGAGCTCGGCAAACCCTTCTGAGGAGACCAGGTGCCGTGCCACCCAGGCAGTCAGGGAGGAGGCGGCTGCGCACACCAGCGCGGCAAGGCTGAGAACGACAGAGAGGAAGGAACGCACGGCCCCATTGTTCCAAGTCATCCTGGACTTTGACAGGGAGGAACAGCGAGTGAACAGCCAGGCAACGCCCGAATGAATACCGTTTGCATTGGTTAGCTAACTTGATAAACATTCACAGATTAGGTAGTCTAGAGAGCGGTCCATGTTGACCCCTCTTTTCCCCTTAAGGATTTTTTCATGTCTAATTCTGTTTCCCGCCGGAGCATCGCCAAGGGCGCTGCCTGGGCAGTGCCCGCCGTGGCCCTCGCATCGGCCGCCCCTTCTGCTTCCGCTTCCACCGCGGCCCCTTGCGTCGCCTGGAACAACTGGAACTACAGCTACGAGAACATCCAGTATGTCGGTGTCGACGGCGCTCTTGGCACAGTTGCCTGGTGGACGGTCGTCACCCCCGGCGTGCAGCCAGCCGGCGGCTGCGCCGCTCCCACATCCGTCAACTCTGTCACCACGACGGTCAACGTTCTTCGCAACGCCGGCGGCATCAACCGCTACCGCACCGTGACCCTCAACCAGTCGGATTCCATCACGACGAAGGTCAAGACGTACGACGTCGCTTCGGCTTCCACCCACCCGGCCGGCAGCCTCGACTACCAGTGGACGGTCACCTTCAACCCGCTGGACGTGTACAACCTCAATGGCCAGCACCGCTTCTACACCACCCTGCACCCGGGCGACGGCGGTCTCATCGGCGGCCGCATCACGAACCTCCTGCAGCTCGACGGCATCACCCGTGTCTTCGAGAACCAGGGCGACCAGGTCTTCTAAGACCTCGACCATTCACTAGAGGCTCATCCCTCTGGACTGTGGGGTGCGGGAACGGTGTATACCGTCTCTCGCACCCCTGTTGCATCCCCCTCCCCCATCGCACTAGAAACAGAGACAGAATCATGACTATTTCTCGCCGCAACGCCCTCACTGGCCTCGCCCTCGGCACTCCTGCCCTCATGGTCGCAGCATCCAGCCAGGCTCAGGCCGCCACCGTTGCCCCCTCCGCGCCCCTGACCGTCAACGTCTTCAGCAATACCCCCGTCCCGGGCGGGTTCACCGCTGGCAAGATCTCCATCCGGAACACCACGTCGCAGACCATCCCCACCGGGGCATGGTTTGATGTGACGTTCGTTGACGCGTTCACCGGTCAGACCAACACTGGCTTCAACGCCACCCTCACAGCTGACAACCCCCTGTGGCTCGGCGTCTCGAAGAACTCCCCGAGCACCTTCCGCATCTACAGCAAGCAGCCCCTGGCCCCGAACACCCGTCGCGACCTGACCTGGAGCAACGCCTGGTTCAACGTGGGCAAGCGCAACGCTGTCCTGGTTCAGCAGGTCTCCTCCCCCGTGGTCTACCTCCCCGCAGGAGCGCCCCAGGATCGCTATGACAACTTCGGTCGCGGCATCTGATCCACACCTGAACAGCTCTTCCATCGGGTGAGCACCCGCGAGCTGACCGGACTTCCTCAACAAAGAGGGAGTCCGGTTTTTTCGTCTCCAAGCACCTTATTCAGAGGAAACCTTCTTAATCCTGCTTGTTATGAATATCTTCTAGTTTTTTGTAGACTATTCCTGATCCACCCTGGTGGATCGCGAGATCTACAGAAAGCAGTCACATGACTTCGAACATCACCCGCCGCCAGGTGGCACGCACCGCGGGATGGGCAGCCCCGGCCGTGGCCCTCGCCACCACAGCCCCGGCTGCTAGCGCCTCCATGACCCCTCCCAGCGACTGCTACCTGACGGATGAACAACTCAACGCTGGATTCTGCAGCGCCCCGTCCATCCAGCTCCTGGGCGCCCGATCCTTCTCCACCACCAGTGGTGGCGTCTTCAATGCGACGACAGCCAACAATTTCACCCTCAAGGCGACGTGCAACTACAAGGGCCTTGTCACCACATACTTCCACACGCCTTCAAGCCAGCTCGGCTCCCAGGTCCCGAAGCCCACGGCTCGCCTCGCTGACGGCACCACATACACAGGAAACACCACTCTCGGCCAGGTCGGCTCCGGCATCGCCCAAACCGGCTGGGATCTCACCGTAAGCATCCAGTGGCAGAACTCCAAGCGCTCCAACAGTCCTGCATCCCGCTGGATTGGCGCCGTCATCACCATTCCGTTCAACTGGCACTACACCGCCCCCAATGGCACACCCCATCACTGCACTTATGCGCTGCAGTACACGATGGGCACCCCGTACAGCACTGCTTCGGCCTCGATGGTCAACCCGGTCATCATCGCCCTCTAAACCCCTGCCGCCAGGGAAAGATCCCCTGTCACGAAAGCCGGACCTCAGCACCCCCGCTGCGGTCCGGCCTTTCGTGCCCTGGGCGCCCCTTTTACAGAGCTTACCTTCTTAATCCTGCTCGTTATGAATAGCGTGCAGATGTCTGTAGGATATACCTCGATCCATCCCTGGTGGATCGTGAGATCTACAGAAAGCAGTCACATGACTTCGAACATCACCCGCCGCCAGGTGGCACGCACCGCGGCATGGGCAGCTCCGGCCGTAGCCCTCGCCACCGCAGCCCCCGCAAGCGCCGCCTCCAAGCCGAAGAAGCCCCTCCGTCCCGACTGCGTTGAGTGGTCGCAGTGGAATGTCCGCTACGATCATGTCGAATACGTGGGCATTGACGGGTTCCTCGGAACAGTCTCCTGGTGGATCGTTGTTGACAAGGGCTACCGCCCCGTCAACGGCTGCCCGGTCCCCAAGCGCGCGACCTCCCACACCACCACAGTGGATGTCATTCGCCAGGAAGGCGGCCTCAACCGCTGGCGCACTGTGACCCTTCACCAGAATGACCCCGTCACCACGGCGGTCAGGACTCACGACGTCGCAGAAGACCCGACCCACCCGGCTGGCAGCCTCGACTACCAGTGGACGATCACCTTCAAACCGCAGGACATCTACAACCTCAACCGAGACCACCGCGCCTATGTGACCCTGCACCCGGGTGACGGCGGGCTCACCGACGGCCGCATCAAGAACAACCTCTACATTGATGGCGTGCTCCAGACCTTCTCCAACCAGGGCGACCAGACCTTCTAGTCAGGTCTTCATCCCCCGAGCTGCGAAGAGAATGGCAGCCTCCGGCGCTGGCCGAAGGCTGCCATTCTCTGTCCTGGTCATCAGAACAACCTGACCTGTTCGCAGGCAGTCCTTTCAGGCCCCATAGATGGCTTCCACGAACTGTGCGGCCCATTCGAGCAGGGGCCCGTCCACCAGATCCCGACCGCCCACCCGCGCAGTCTTGGGCCTGGGCACCATGATCGCCCCGAGCGAGGGCTTGAAAGCCGCCCCGGGGTACATCCGCCCCAGACGGAGCATGCGAGACTCGGGCAGATCCCCCGGGGCGAACTTGATGTTGTTGCCCAGAGCCATGATCTCTGTCACGCCTGCCGCCGTGGCCTTCACCCGGAACCGTGCCACAGACATCAGATTCACCACCGGCTCGGGCATGGCCCCATAGCGGTCCTCGAGCTCCGCGGCCACGTCGTCGATCTCCTCGTGGGAGGAGGCGGCCGCCAGCTTCCTGTACGCCTCAAGACGCAGGCGCTCCCCGGGAACGTACTCGTGCGGAAGGTGAGCGTTCACCGGAAGCTCGATCTTGACGTCCTTGACCTCGGTCTCGGTCTCGCCGCGGAAGTCCGCCACGGCCTCCCCCACGAGGCGCAGATAGAGGTCGAATCCCACGCCCGCGATGTGCCCGGACTGCTCCCCGCCGAGCAGGTTGCCAGCCCCGCGAATCTCAAGGTCCTTCATGGCGAGCTGCATGCCCGCTCCGAGCTCGTTGTGGGCGGCCACGGCCCGCAGGCGCTCGAGGGCGATCTCCCCCAGCGGCTTCTCCGCCGGATAGAGGAAGTAGGCGTAGGCCCGCTCGCGCCCGCGGCCCACACGACCCCGCAGCTGGTGCAGCTGGGAGAGGCCGAAGGAGTCAGCGCGGTCGATGATGAGGGTGTTGGCGTTGGAGATGTCCAGGCCCGTCTCGATGATCGTTGTGCACACGAGCACGTCGAACCTCTTCTCCCAGAAGTCCACGATGAGCTGCTCCAGGCGGCTCTCGCTCATCTGCCCGTGGGCCACCTCCACACGGGCCTCGGGGACCATCTCGCGGATGTCGCTGGCCACCTTGTCGATCGTCGAGACGCGGTTGTGGACGAAGAACACCTGGCCTTCGCGCATGAGCTCGCGCCGGATCGCGGCGACCACCTGCTGGTTCGTGTACGGCCCCACGTAGGTGAGCACGGGGTGCCTCTCCTCCGGCGGGGTGGCGAGCGTGGAGGTCTCCCGGATACCGGTGAGAGACATCTCCAGGGTGCGCGGGATCGGCGTCGCGGACATGGAGAGCACGTCCACGTTGGTCCGCATCTTCTTGAGCTCTTCCTTGTGCTCCACGCCGAATCGCTGCTCCTCGTCAATGATGACGAGGCCGAGGTCCTTGAACTGGACCTCCTTGGAGAGAAGGCGGTGCGTTCCCACGAGCACGTCCACCTGGCCGGCCTTCACCTGAGCGATCGTCTCCTTGGACTCCTTGGCGCTCTGGAAGCGGGAGAGGGCGCGGACCCGCACGGGGAAGCCCGCAAAGCGCTCGGAGAACGTCTCGAAGTGCTGCTGCGCCAGGAGGGTGGTGGGCACGAGGATGGCCACCTGCTTCCCGTCCTGGACCGCCTTGAACGCGGCCCGCACGGCGATCTCCGTCTTGCCGTAGCCCACGTCTCCGGAGATGAGCCGGTCCATGGGGATGGGCTTCTCCATGTCCGCCTTGACCTCGTTGATCGTCGTCAGCTGGTCCGGCGTCTCAATGTACGGGAACGCCTCCTCGAGCTCCTTCTGCCACGGCGTGTCCGGGGAGAACGCGTGGCCGCGCGAGGCCATGCGCGCCGAGTAGAGCCGGATGAGCTGCCCGGCGATCTCCTTGACCGCCCGGCGCGCCTTGGACTTAGTGCTGGCCCAGTCCGAGCCGCCCATCTTGGACAGCTGCGGCGCCTCGCCGCCCACGTACTTGGAGATCTGGTCCAGCTGGTCCGTGGGCACGAAGAGCCGGTCCTTGGGCCCGCCCCGCTTGCTCGGCGCGTACTCGAGGACCATGTACTCGCGCGTGGTCTTGGCCGCGCCAGCGCCCTGTGAGCGCTGGATGAGCTCGATGAACTGCCCCACACCGTGCTGCTCGTGGACCACGAAGTCACCCTGGGCCAGCTGCAGCGGGTCCACGGGGTTCTTCCGGCGACGAGTCGGCAGGCTCCGTCCGTCCTTCGTGGACCGGGGGCTGGTCCGCCCCAGCAGGTCCGCCTCCGTGAGCAGCGCCAGTTTCTCGTCCTCGAGGATAAACCCTCGGCCGGCCGTCGCCGTCGTGATCTCGATGGCGCCTTTCTGCGGCGGCTCGGCCAGATCGTCGATCCTCAGCGCGGGGATCTTAGCATCCTGGAACAGCTCGGCGAGCCTCTGCGCCGGGCCGGGGCCCTCCGTGGCGACGACGACGCGCCAGCCTGCGCCGATCCGCTCCTCGAGGAAGGCCGTCATCTCGGGGACATTGCCCCGATAAGCCGCAGGCTCGCGGGCGCCGCTGGAGACGATGTCCACGTCGGTGGCGGCGTCCTCATCCAGCTCGAACGTTCCGATTCGCCACCAGTGATGACCGGCAGCGAGCGCAGCGGTACGCGTGTCCTCGATCGAGCGGAAGTCGCCCTGCGCCAGTCGATCGGAGGCATCGGCGATGCCGGCCTCGGCGGCCTGGCTGAGGTCCACGGGGGCGGTGCTGCCCGCCGAGGCGCTGGCCCACGCCGCGGCGAGGAAGTCGGCATTGGTGGACTCGAGATCGTGTGCGCGGGAGCGTACCTTCTCCGGCTCAAGCACCACGATGAGGCTCGACGCGGGCAGCTCCTCCACGAGAGGCACCATCCGGTCGACGAGCAGAGGGGCCAGGGACTCCATGCCCTCCACGGCGATTCCCCCAGCGATCTTCTCCAGCATCTGCTCCGCCACGGGCATGCTGTCCTTGAGCTTGGCCGCCCGAGACATGACAGCCGGGGTGATGAGCAGCTCCCGGCACGGCAGGGCCGAGATCTCCGTGAGCGGCGTGGCCCCCGGGATCGACCGCTGGTCGGCGACGGCGAACTCCCGGATCGAGTCAACCTCGTCGCCGAAGAACTCAATGCGCACTGGGTGGGAGAGGGTGGGCGGGAACACGTCGATGATCCCGCCGCGCACGGTGTACTCGCCCCGTCGGGAGACGATGTCCGTCCGCGCATAGGCCGCATCGTGGAGAGCCTTGACGGTCGCCTCGAACCCAGGCTCCTCCCCCACCGAGAGGCTCACGGGCTTCAGCTCGCCC
>JAGLBH010000018.1:10637-18501 GCA_018260285.1 Arthrobacter sp.
ACGAGCGCGCGGGTGGGCACGAGGAGCACCTTGAGGGGAATCGGATGCGTCTCGGGGTGGGTCAGGCGCCGCAGGACCTCGAGCCTCTGGCCCACCGTGTCCGAGCGGGGCGAGAGCCTCTCATGCGGAAGCGTCTCCCAGCTCGGGAAGACGGCGATGCTCTCTCGAGGCAGGAAAGACCCCAGGGCGGCGGCGACGTCGTCCGCCTCTCTTCCCGTGGCCGTGACGCCAACGACGAGCCTGCCCGACGCCTCGCTCGTCAGGGCCAGCGCAGAGGGCCAGAGACCCGACGGGGCAGAAAGCGCCAGGGCCTCAGCGCCCGGCTCAAGGTGGGCCGCGCGTCCTGTCAGACGCGAGCTCCACGACGTCTCATTGAGGGCAGCGAGCAGGCCGGTGAGCTTCACGAATTCGTCTCCAGAGTAGGCGTCAGGCGGCTTTCAGACTACCAACCCGATAAGCTGGAGCCATCATTCGATTCCTCTGAAAGAAGGCATCCTCATGGCACTCTCCGGCAAGACGTCCTTGAACCACCCCGTTGACCGTGTTGTGGCGGCGCTCACCAATGAGGAATTCCAGAAGAAGGCAGCGGCAGACCTCGGCGGCTCGCTCATCTCCCAGACGATCTCCGGCGACGTCGCAGGCCCCTTCACCTTGACCGTCGAGCGCGCGGCCCCCACGGATCGCGTTCCGGACTTCGCCAAGAAGTTCGTGGGCTCATCCCTCTCCTTCACCCAGGTGGACGAGTACTCAGCCCCGGCCGCGGACGGCACCCGCACCGCCCAGACGAAGATCACCGTCAAGGGCGCGCCGATCTCCGTCACGGGCCAGCAGGTCATCCGCCCGGCCGGCGAGGGCTCCGAGCTTGAGCTGACCGGGGATATCTCCTCGTCCATCCCGTTCGTGGGCGGCAAGCTCGCCAAGTTCGCCGAGCCGCTCATCAGCAAGGTGCTGGCACGCCAGGCCTCGTCGATCGACTCCTGGCTCTCCTCCCACCAGGGCTGATCCGAACGGCCCGCCTTCGGGCTCTCGCCCTCGCAGCATCCCCCGCCAGAAAGGCAGTCATGAGCAGCACCTTCTTCATCCGGGTCTTCGACGTCCCCGTCCGAGTGCGCCTCACCCGAGGCTTCACCGACGAAGACGTCAAGGACATCCGGCGCAGCTGGTCCCGCTGCCTGACGGAGGAGACCTTCGATCCGAGTGAGCTCGAAGGGCTGGATCTGGATGCAGCAGCGGTGGAGACTGAAGGCGGGCTGAAGACTCCCTACGGCTTCGACCTCCTGGTGATGGAGCCCGGGGCAGAGCTGCGAGTTCTGGCGGCCAAGAGCCGCTACGAGGCGGCAGAGATCATTGTGAGCCATGTGACCCTCGAGGCCATCCACGCCCGAGTGGGCCAGAACATCATGCTCCACGCTGCAGGCCTCTCGGACTCCCGAGGGCGGGCCATAGCGCTGGTGGCCGCCTCTGGCACCGGCAAAACCACAGCATGCCGCCGACTCGGCAAGTCCTTGAACTACCTCACGGACGAGACGGTCTTCCTCGACGGCATGACCGTGCGCCCGTACCCCAAGCCTCTCTCCGTCATCGAGGAAGAGGACGCGCCCAAGGTGCAGCACTCGCCTGACACCATGGGGCTGGGCCCGACTCCGAAGAGCGCCACACTGGTGGCCCTGGCCGTTCTCAACCGGGTCCCCGAGGGAACTCTTGACCCTTCCGATGACTATGTCATCTCCCCCTTGACCTCCCCGGAAATGCTGCATGCGATTGTCCCGCAGTCCTCAGGGGTCCCGCGCCTGGAGAGGCCGTTCGAGCAGTTGCTGACCCTGTACAAAGAGGTGGGCGGGGCAGTCAAGATCACCTATTCGGACTCTGAGCGAATCCTTCCTGCCGTCAGGGAGCTGCTCAATGACTTCCCGCAGAAGTCCACCACACCCCGCGTGGAGTATCTTGACGTCTTGACACCGGAAGAAGCCGAGAGCACACCGCCGGCCGACGCCGAAGACCCTTCCGCTGTCCGATACCTGCAGGCCCCAGCCAAAGACGCGGCATGCATCGACGACCGCCTCATGGTCATCCTCGACGACGTGATGGTGGAAGTGAGCGATCTGGGTCAGACCATCTGGCTCGCCCTAGAATCCTGGCGCACCCTTGACGAGATCGTCGACGAAGTCGAGAGCTTCCACGGGGAGCACCCAGAGGCTGCAGCCATCGTGGAACAGGCTCTCGAGCAGATGGACGCACAGGGCCTCATCGTGACCCATCGCCCGTAGGGCGCCTCCCGCGTCATCGTCCGGTGTTTCGTCCGGCGATGCGTCCACTTTACGGCCGCCTTCTCTAGGTCACGGCCGCCTTCGAGCCCGGATCCGCGAAAATCAGGCCAAAGGTGTCCGTGATCTGGAGAAGACGGCCATGATCTGGAGAGTCTCTTGAAGAGCACCGATCCTCTGGTGCCTGTGAGCGGGTCTCCGAAGAGACGACCGCACGGTGCACGATCGATTCAGGGGTCATGCCTCATCGGGCACAAAAAAGGAGCTGGTATTGCGATGGGGGTTGGCCCAGTCTCGGAGGCCTTGCAATACCAGCTCCAGCTTTTGGAGAGCTCTGAAGCTCTGCTATCAAGTGTAGACGATGTGAATCGCCCAGTGCAACTTGTTCACCTCTGAACTACTGTCAGCGCGGTGCATGCACCTTCTGCTGCGCATCCGTCAAGCCAAGGGTGATGAGGGCCAGGACGGCGTCGGCCCCCGCGTCGATGAGGAAGGGGAGCTCCTTGTTCTCCGTCGAGGAGAACGGCTTGAGCACAAAGTCCGCCACATCCATCCGGCCAGGCGGTCGGCCGATGCCCACACGCACCCGGTGATAATCCTTAGTGCCGAAAGCCTTGCTGATGTCACGAAGCCCGTTGTGCCCGCCTTCCCCTCCCCCGCGCTTGAGGCGGACGTCCCCGAAAGGGATGTCCAGCTCATCATGAACGGGAAGAAGACGCTCAACGGAAATGTCATAGAACTTAGCCAGAGCAGACACCGGTCCGCCGCTCAGGTTCATGTAGCTCAAAGGCTTGGCAAGAACCACGCGCGGCCCGCCGATGCCCAGACGCCCTTCGGCGACCAGGGCACGAGCCTTGTGGAGTTTGAAGTTCAGACCGTGATCAGCGGCCAGCTGGTCGATGACCTTCTGACCGATGTTATGGCGAGTGCGCTCGTAGTCGGCCCCGGGGTTGCCGAGGCCGACGACGAGCCACGTCTCATTCATGCGAGAAGGAGATTATTCGCTGTCGGAGGAGGAGTCCTCGGAGGAGGCCTCGTCGCCCTCGGACTCTTCACCGAGATCCATTGCCTGAGGCTCGGAGACGGTGATGACGATCGTCTCCGGATCCGTGATGAGCGTGACGCCTTCGGGAAGGGTGATCTCGGAAGCGGCAACGTGCTCGCCCATGTCGCGGCCCTCAACGTTGAACGTGATGCTCTCCGGAAGCTCGGTGGCGTCTGCCTCAACGAGGAGGGTGTTGAGCTCGAGGTTCACGACAGCGTTCGGGACAGCCTCGCCCTCGATGTGGACGTTGACCTCAACCTCGACGCGCTCGCCGCGGCGAACCGTGAGGAGGTCGACGTGGTTGACGGACTGCTTCATGATGTCGCGCTGAACCTCCTTGACGAGAGCAAGGTGGGTGCCGCCGTCGAACGTGATGTGCAGCAGGGCGTTCGTGTGACGAACTGCGAGAGTCGTCTCGTGCGCCGGAAGGAGAATGTGCATGGGCTCTGCGCCGTGGCCGTAGATGACCGCGGGAACCTTGCCGTCGCGGCGGGCCTGACGAGCCGCACCCTTGCCGAAGTCGGTGCGGAGCTCTGCCTGAATCTTGTTGTCTGACATGTGAATGGTCCTTTCGATGGTGGTTACTCAGGCGGGATGCCATCCATCGACACAGAACGAGCCAGTGGGCGGCCTTCGTCGATGACGGACCTGTCCTCCGTGTTACACAGAAGCAGTCCCTCGCCTAGGCAGTTCAATCAATACTAACGCAACAAGAGACTCAAGACAAACTGGGATTTTGCCCCATAAGTCCAGCACCCTCACTAGAATACCAGAAAACACTTATGAAAAATCAGAACGAGAATTATGAGCATAATCGCGCAACCATTAGTAATATCCGACATCAGCACTGAGTGGCATACAATAAAAGTATATGAATGTCAAAATGAGAGGGCATCAAATATGACAATTACTGTTCAATAGGAGCGAAAATTCAAGAAATTACATAAGATAATATTTCATACTAGTCATTCCAGGCGAGAGGGAACTAAATGTCGATCAACAGTGCAGAAAATTACGGACCTTTGAACCAACGTATGTTACCAAACAAAAATAGTCACAAAAAGTAGCAACATAAGGCGAATACAAAAGGTATTAAACTAAGTAGGTTTAATACCTTTTGTATTCATCGCCATATGCCTGAAGTTGATGATCTCCAGAGTCTATGCGTAGATCAAGCTACCGCAAGTGTTCTACATATAGAATTTACACTCTTAAACCCTTAGGATTTTTTCTGATCAGAACTATAGTAATAATCCTTGCCGTAATAACCGTACCTGTTTGCATCTGCACCCTTGATAGGAACTCGGTTGATAACAAGACCAAGAATGTTGGCATCAACACGCTGCAGTTTGGCCAGAGCTGAGTCGAGCTCATCGACTGTCGTGGTTCCAGCCCTAACTGCAACAACAATTCCATCAACCCGTGTAGACAGAACGGCAGCATCTGTAACCGGAAGGATAGGAGGCGCATCAATAATGACAAATGCTTTATCTGCTACAGAATCGATAAGGCGGGCCATCGCATCAGAGCCGAGAAGTTCCGAAGGATTTGGAGGAAGGCGACCTGCCCCAATCACACCCAGATTTTCTTCTTCTGACCAGACCTGAAGAACTTCATCATAGCTAGCCTCACCCGTCAGGATATTAGTAACCCCAACGCCTTCTACCATGTTGAAAGTCTTTGTAACTACGGGACGACGGAGATCACAGTCAATAAGCACAACTGGCTGACCAGTTTGAGCAATCGTAGCCGCAAGGTTCGAACTGATCGTCGATTTACCTTCACCAGGAATAGAACTAGTAAGAAGTATCACTCGCGGAGGATGGTCAACACTGGTATAGGTCAAGTTGGTGCGAAGTTCTCGTATGGATTCTGAGAAGCGGAAATCTTCAATACCCTGCTTTGCTGAACCAGCGATGAGTGCGCGCTTTTCCTTCAGCCTGCCTTCAAGAGGAATGGTTCCGATAACGGGAACAGCAAAGTTCTGAGTAAGGGTATCAATAGAGCGAATTCGACGGTCAAGCTGATGCCGTACAAGGGTATAAATTCCAGCGAGTACGAGACCGGCCAGGACACCTACACCCGCCCAGAGCCGACGATTTGGGCTGGTTGGAGAAGAAGGAAGCTGAGCAGACTCAAGCGAAGTAAGCCGGATGAAGGACGTGCCAACATAGGTTTGATCAGTTGGCTTCTTGGCAGCGGACGGCGAAGGTGTCTCAAGCTCTGTAACTTTAGCCTGAAGAGCCGCTAGCCAGGCATCGGCAAGTTCACGAGCTGATGTCGGGTCAGAAGATGTCGCATCAATCGTAAGTTGTGCAGTATTCTCCGGGGTTTGGACAGCGACCATTCCAACTAGGTCATCCGCACTTTTACTGTCAAAGGAACTGACATTCTTTTTTGAAAGTATTTTTTTTGCTTCTTCTGCCACTGATCTGGACTTTGCGATCGTAGCGTAACTTGCTGCCTTCGATTTAGCTAAGGAGTCTGCAGTCAATGCAACGCCGAGCGACTGATCTGAACTGCCCGCAGTGACAACAGCCATTGATGAGGCCTGATAGACCTGCGGTTGGGTCAAAGACAGACCGTAACCAGTCAGACCTCCGAGAAACATAGCAACGGGAAAGGCCCACCAGTATTTGCGGATAACTCTGAATACATCCCGCAAATCGAACGCTGAATCCTCGCTCGCTGATGATGAAGTCGTTTCTTGCATTTTTCCTTCGATCCTGCCGTGCTGACGGAGATCCGGTGCAGAGGAGCAACACGGATCTGGGGGTGCAGTTCCAACCTACTATATAGGAAACCGCAGAAAAGTTCGACTAGCGTTGGAGAGCCGCCGCGAAGTCAAGAACATCACGAGCCTTCTGTGACCAGCTGTGCCTACGGGCTTCAATCATACCCTCAACATTCTCCGTCGGAGACTCCATGATAGCAGTTGCGCAGCGAGGAATATCCGAGAAGCTGCGATAGACGTGGACGCCAGGGGCATGAGCACTGCCTTCATTAACGGAGGAACGAAGAACATACAAGCCTGCAGCTAGATATTCATATAGCTTCATTGGTCCACGTCCCACATTCAAGGGATGATTATTGAAAGGGAGCAATCCGATGCGGTACTGGCGAAGAATATTCGGAAGATCCCAGTAGTCCGCCGCCCCTTTAAAGGACAAATTAGACGGAAGAGAAGACTTATCAATTTGGATTGACTCAGGACCATAGATATCTACGGGCATATCCGGAAAAGATAAAGCAAGTTTTTTGACAGCTTCAACATCAAAGCGCTCATCCACGGCCCCAACATAAACTGCTCCTTGACGAAAAGGAACAAGTTTTGCATCGAGAAAATTCTCCAACTGCACGCCATTAGGGACAACGACCTCAGGGCGGAGAGAGCCCTTAGTGAATTCTGATCGAACTGGCTCAGATGTTGCAACTAAGGCATCTGCTAAATCATTGATCATACTAGCTCTCCGTATAAGCGAAGGCCTCGTAAATACATCAGTTGGTCTAAATATAAGTGTTGATTCAGTCTGCGCCTTGGTAAAGAGCGCAGGCTGATCGACGAAAATAATATCTGGCTTGATAAAGCCTATTCTGCCTAATAATTTCATATACTGTGTGTCAGTCCAGTAAATATCGGAAGGTAAAACAGTTTTCGGAACAAAGTTGACAACACCATCATCGTCCGTAAAAACACCTCGTTGTGCTTGCTCAACACGTCGTGGTGCCCCCTTATTGGAGATGAAATGGGCATAACTAAGTGGAGTAGATACATGAGCCACACGGTGGCCCATGGAAGCAACTTCTCGAGATAAATGATGACTTCCAACCACAAATTCGCTGCCCTTAAAGGTGTGACTCAGAAAAAGGATATCCATGTCTTCATTCCGTTTGTGATAGATGCTTGGCGAAGTAGTCTTGGACAATAGAGGCAGACTGTTCCCATGAAAATTTAGTCTTATCGAAAGATGCTTGGGCTAATGATTCAGACTGAATTCCAGCGGAAATAGAATCAATATTTAATGGATCAACGTACACAGCAGAATCTCCGCACACCCATCTGAGTACAGGAATATCAGAGACGATAAGTTTTGCACCAGATGCAAGTGCCTCTACTGCTGGCAAACCAAAACCCTCATCAAGGGGTGTGAAAACTACTTTATAAGCATTCCGATATAGTATTGCAAGAATTTCATCGCTGACGTAACCTAATCGAATAATTGTTTCATCTTCTAAAGTATTATTGTCGTTTGCGAAAACAGAATTATTGCCGCCTCCGCATAGAATAAGAGGATGATTAACCCGCCATCTTTTGTCTAACGACATATATGCAGATACTAGATTTTTTATATTTTTTCTTGGGTCTAAGCTGGCAACGCTAAGAATGAACGGCTTCTCAATGAGAAGGAGAATGTCTTTAGAAATATTCTTGCTGTCATTTTTTTGATTAAGGAAAATTTCAGCGGGGGCATTTGGAACTACAGCAGTAGGGACCTGGATATTGAATTCGTTCTTAATTTCTTCCATCACAGGTTCTGAGACCGCAAAGATTCCC
>JAGLBH010000190.1 GCA_018260285.1 Arthrobacter sp.
CGGCCACCGGGCGCACCCCGAACGCCTTGACGAGCCCGGCCGCGCCCGCTGGCGCACGGCCTCCCGCCCTGAGGGCGTCGAGGTTGGCGAGCACGACGGCACAGTGCCAGCGTTCCAGCGCCCCGTCCCTCACTGCGAGCAGCTCTCCCATGGCGGCGCTGTCCGGACTGATGTGCCCGGGGGCCTCAGCGCACAGACTGTCCAGCAGACCGGCATCGGCTCGGACGCGATACTCGTGCACGCAGCGGACCATGGCCCAGCCGGACGTCGTCGAGTCCACCACCGCCACGGGAACGCTCGCCTGACGCGCCGCTTCCACCGCCGACTCATGTGTCCCGGAGAGCCTCCCCGAGATGACGACGACGACGATCGCCGCCCAGCCCTCCGCCGCCAGGTCTTCGAAGGCCTCGGCGAAGGCCGCCACCGACGGTCGCGAGGTGCGCACGCTCAGCCGGCTCGCCTGCGCCACGGCCACCTGGGTCGTGAGCTCGGCCTCGGACAGACGGCCGTCCAGCCGCTCGTCCTCGATGAGGATGGGCAGCTGGACGGTTCGGTCCGCTGAAAGGAGGCCGTGTGCGGCAGCGCTCGCCGCCGAGACGGTCGAGTCTGCGACCACGGCCACCTTCATCGCGGGTTCCGGTCTCAGGCGCCGGGAACGATGCTGACGAGCTTCGGCGCGCGGACGATGACCTTCTGCACGGGGCGCCCGTCGAGGAACCGCACCACGCCCTCGGCCTCGAGCGCGAGCCTCTCGAGCTCCTCCGCCGTGATGTCCGGAGCAACCTCGAGCTTGGCCCGCACCTTGCCCTGCACCTGGACAACGGCCGTGACGGTGTCCGCCACGAGCAGCGCCGGGTCCACCTCGGGCAGGGAGGAGTTGGCCACGAAGCCCTCGCCGCCGAGGACCGACCACATGTCCTCCGCCGTGTACGGGGCAAAGAGGGAGAGCAGCTGGGTCAGCACGAGCGCCGCCTCGCGGACGGCCGGATCCGAGGCGCCCGCGCCGGAGTCGATTGTCTTGCGGGCCGCATTGGTCAGCTCCATGAGCTTGGCGACCACCACGTTGAATTTGCTCTGCTCGAGCAGCTCGTGGGCCTGGGCCAGGGTCTGATGGGTGACCCGGCGCAGCGCGGCGTCAGGGGCCGTGGACGAGCTCTCCTCGGCCTCAGCCACGTCGCGAGCCACGCGCCAGGCGCGGGCGAGGAACTTGGAGGAGGCCGCCGGGGAGACGTCCGCCCAGTCCACGTCGTCCTCGGGCGGGGAGGCGAAGAGCATCGTCAGGCGCACGGCATCCACGCCGAAGATCTCCAGCTGCTCCCCGAGGTTCACGCCGTTGCCGAGCGACTTGCTCATGGCCTTGCCGTTGTTGATGACCTGGCCCTGGTTGAGGAGGGAGCTGAAGGGCTCGGTGAAGCTCACGAGGCCGAGGTCGTGGAGCACCTTCGTCACGAAGCGCGCGTAGAGCAGGTGGAGGATGGCGTGCTCGACGCCGCCCACGTAGCGGCCCACCGGCATCCACTCGTTGACCTGCTCGGGGTCGAACGGCCCCTCGGTGTATCCCGGCGACGTGTAGCGCAGGAAGTACCAGGAGGAGTCCACGAAGGTGTCCATCGTGTCCGAGTCGCGCTGGGCGGGCCCGCCGCAGCTCGGGCAGTCCACGGAGCGCCACGCGGCAGCCGCCGCGAGGGGGCTTTCGCCCTTCGGTGCCAGCTGCTCGCCCTTGAGGTCCTCGGGCAGGCGCACGGGAAGCTGGTCCTCGGGCACCGGGACCAGACCGCAGGACTCGCAGTGGATGATCGGGATCGGCGTGCCCCAGAAGCGCTGGCGGGAGATGAGCCAGTCGCGCAGGCGGTAGTTGACGGAGGCCTCGCCGGTGCCGCGCTCCCCCACGAGGGCGATTGCGGCGTCGATGGCCTCAGCCTTGCCGAGCCCGTCGAGCGGACCGGAGTTCTTCGCGACGCCGGGGGTCAGGCTGGCCTCGCCGGAGACGGCCGGGTCGGCGTCGTCGTTCTCGATGACCGAGCGAACGGGGAGGTTCATCGCCCGGGCGAAGTCGAGGTCTCGCTGGTCGTGGGCGGGGACGGCCATGATCGCGCCCGTGCCGTAGTCCGCGAGGACGTAGTCGGAGATCCACACGGGGATCTTCTCGCCGTTGACGGGGTTGACCGCGTATCGGCCGGAGAAGACGCCGGTCTTCTCGCGGTCGGTGGCCTGGCGCTCGATGTCGCTGGCGGCCTTGACGGTTTCGCGGTACTGCTCGAACGCCTCGCGGGCCTCAGCTGTCACGAGCTCGTCGGCCAGTGCGGAGTCTACGGCCACGACCATGAAGGTCGCCCCGAAGAGCGTGTCCGGACGAGTCGTGAAGACCTCGATCTCACGGGCCTCGGCGGAGCCCTCAGCCTCAATCTGGAAGCGGACGTTGGCTCCGCGGGAGCGCCCGATCCAGTTCTTCTGCATGAGGAGAACACGGTCCGGCCAGTTGCCCTCGAGCTGCTCCATGTCGTCGACGAGGCGGTCGGCGTAGTCCGTGATCTTGAAGTACCACTGGTTGAGCTTCTTCTTCGTCACCTCGGTGCCGCAGCGCTCGCATTTTCCGTCGACGACCTGCTCGTTGGCGAGGACCGTCTGGTCCTTCGGGCACCAGTTGACGGGCGAGTCCTTGCGGTAGGCCAGGCCCTTCTTGAAGAACTGGAGGAAGATCCACTGGGTCCACGTGTAGAACTCGGGATCGGAGGTGTGCAGGCGGCGGGACCAGTCGAGGCTCAGGCCGTAGCGCTTGAAGGAGTTCGCCTGGACCTCGATGTTCTTGTAGGTCCACTCCGCCGGGTGGGTGTTGTTCTTGATGGCCGCGTTCTCCGCGGGCAGGCCGAAGGAGTCCCAGCCGACCGGGTGCAGCACGTTGTAGCCCTTGAAGCGCCAGTAGCGGCTGGCCACGTCGCCGATCGCGTAGGCCTCGGCATGGCCCATGTGCAGGTCGCCGGAGGGGTACGGGAACATGTCCACGACGTATCGGCGCTCGCGGGAGTCATCCGCCGAGGGCTCGAACACCCCGTGCTCTTCCCAGGTTCCGCCCCAGGTCTTCTCCAGCGCGCGGAAATCATAGTCTCGCGGGTCGTCCGTCTCCCCGGGGGCTGTCTGCCGGGTGTCGGTGTCCTGTGCGGTGGAACGATCGTCGCTCACGATTCTCCTGATCTGCGGTACGTGCGGGCATGTCGAGTTTAGTCGAGAACGACGCCGGCGCGCGGCTTCCGCTGGTGT
>JAGLBH010000191.1 GCA_018260285.1 Arthrobacter sp.
GGCATCCTCGTGCGCGGCCCACCGGTCCCAGTGCGGCTCGTAGGTGCTGCCGTCCCGGGCGAGGGCGCGGCGCTTCCGCTCGGCGTCGGGCACCTCGATCCAGACGCTCACGGCCTCGGCGCCCGCGCGCGCAATCGCCTCGGTCACGCTGGCGCTGCTGGCCCCCACGCCCTCGATGACGACGACGCTCGCCGGCTCCGTCTCACGCTGCTCGGCCGCGGGGGCATCGGCGGCCCAGTCCCACGGGGTCCACGCGGCGGGCTCTCCGGCGGCCCAGCGTGGAATGAGCTTGTCGGCCAGGGTG
Organism: Arthrobacter sp.; assembly: GCA_018260285.1. Taxonomy (GTDB): domain Bacteria; phylum Actinomycetota; class Actinomycetes; order Actinomycetales; family Micrococcaceae; genus Falsarthrobacter. Next base: position 305 of record JAGLBH010000191.1, read on the forward strand.
GCGATGGCCGCGTCGAGCCCGTCCCACCCGGGATACACGTCCTCGAGGGCGAAGGGGGAGGCGGGCACTCCGGCGTCGTCGAACTCCCGGAGCACGGAGGCGGCGAGGGAGGACTTCCCCGCGCCCGAGCGCCCGTCGAGGAGGAGGAAGAGCGGTGCGGTCACTCGGCGTTGAGGATGCCCTGGGCCGTGTGGTCACGGCGGATGAACTGGAGCACTCCGGGGATGCAGGGGCGGATCAGGTCGGCGACCTTCTCGAAGTCCTCGGGGCCGCCGTACCAGGGGTCGAAGATGCCCTGGTCCTCGCGGCTCGCATCCTCGAGGTCCGGGTTGAAGGAGCCGAGGAGGCGGATGGTCGGCCGGTTGGCGGCGTCCTCGGGGAGGTCCTTCTCGAGGGTCTCGAGGAACTCGAGGTGCTCGACGTCGAGGGCCAGCACAAGGTCAAGCTCGTACAGCTCCTCCGCCCCGAGGGGCCGGGAGGTGTGGCGGCCGATGACCGTGGGCTCTGCCACCCCGTTCGCCCGCAGCCAGGACTGGGCGCGGCGGTCCATGGGGTTGCCCCGCTCCCAGTCGCTCGTGCCGAAGGACTCGACGCGCACATGAGGCGCGAGATCCGTGGCGCGCAGGGCCTCGGCGAGCATGAACTCCGCCATCGGGGAGCGGCAGATGTTCCCGGTGCAGACAGTGGCGACTTTGTACATGCGTCCAAGCCTAGCGGGGGATGCGCGGGGGTTTCATGCGCGTCAGTGCAGCGGCATGAAGGCCACGAGCCCCGCGATGAGCAGGAAGAGCACGCCGAAGATGCGGTTGAGGGTCAGCTGCCCCTGGGGCGAGCCGGTGAACCGGTTGAGGGCCTTGGCCGCCCCGCCGTAGAACCCCCACATGACGATGACGTCCAGGCCCACGAGCGTCGCCATGATGATCGCGTACTGGACGGGCAGATTCGCGTTCGGGTTGACGAACTGGGGGATGAACGCGAGGAAGAAGAGGATCGCCTTGGGGTTGGTGATGTTGACGATGAATCCGCGGCGCACCAGGGCGGCGGGCGTTGCCCGCGCGTGCGACGACGCCGGGGCCTCTGTCGCATGGGGCTTCTCGAGGAGCAGGCGCACCCCGAGGTAGACGAGGTACAGGGCTCCGGCCACCTTGACGGCCATGAGCACCTCGGGGTGCTGCACGATGACGAAGCCGAGGCCGAGGGCCGTGATGAGCAGCTGCACCGCCAGGGCCAGCTCTTGCCCCAGGACCGTCCACCCCGTTTTGGCCCAGCCGGCGCGGAGCGACGTGGACATGGAGTTCACCGCCCCCGCCCCCGGGGTCAGGGCGATCACAGCGCAGGCGACAAGCAGGGTGGCGAAGACGGAAAGCGGCATAGGGGCCATCATGCCAGGTATGGCCCCTGCAGGCCTCCCGTTCACAGAGGTCTCAGGGCGATCGGTGCTGGCGCCCAGGGGTTTCGCGGGGAGCGCTGTGAGGATGGATGTACATGCTGATGTCCTGGGAGAATGTGGGAGTTCCCTGCAGCGGAAGGAGTTGGGCCATGATGACAATGAATGAGAGCCGGGCAAGAATCCAGAGCCAGGTGAGGAGTCAGGGCCAAGAGAGGACGCTGAGCGCTCCTCTGCTGCTCGTGTCAGCGGTGCTGTGGATGCTCAGCATCTTTGCCGACTGGTTCACCCACCGGGACGCGCTGTCCTGCGAGCTGTCTCCGGGCAGCTCCGTCTACGGCGAACCCGGCTGGAGCTGGCTACCGGTTGGCCACACATGCACCTGGCCCGCCAGTGCGGGCCTGCCGGCCATCACCGAGGGCCCTTCCTGGCTCACGATGGTGCCGGCGGCCCTCCTGCTCCTGTGGGGAATGGCCATCCTCATTGAGAGGGGCAAAGAGTCATCGGCCCGGGTGGCGTGACCCCGGACTTCAGGCCGTTCAGGCCTGCTCGGCGGAGTCCTGTCCGATGCCCGGAGCCCTGAGAAGCGACATCGATCAAGCGCTCTGCGACCGCTGCCGGAATGTTCAAATAGTTCCATGGGCGGGACTGTTAACGTCGCTGCGTGTCTTCCATGAATCCCTGCGGGATCTCGGGTGGGGCCGCGCTGCTGACGAGTTCTCTTGGGGCGGTTGTGCCGGTGTTTAGAAGCGAGCTGGTTTTCCCTGGGGTCCCCAGAGCCAGCGTTCGAACCAGTTCTTGGGAGGGATGTAAGTGCGCTGGACGTTGCCGAAGCTTTCCCAGAAGTCGATGAGCTCGGTGTAGGACATGTCCAGGACGGGGCCGAGATACCAGAATGAGAACGTCCATCCTCGTCCCCGGACGTGGCCGGATGCGTCGATGAGGTAGGTGAAGTAGTCGATGTGCCCGGATTCAGGAGGGCCTGGGTTCAGGACTTCGCCGGTGGTGCTCTTGTGGACTGTTGCCCCGTTCATCCACCCGGGGAACTGTGGCAGGTCAGGGATTTTCGGGTAGTTTCTCCACTCGCTGCGGCAGAGGTCGGTCAGGACTTGTCGCTCCCAGTCTGATGGATGGGTATATTGTATCCCCCGAGATATTTCATCTCTCTGATTCTTGAGGCTTATGTACGGCGTCATGCTCGAGGATTCGATCTTCTTCCCGAGGCCGATTAAAACTTCCTCATTGAAAGGGCTTTTTGTGTACCATCCCGTGCCGGATAGGTTGATGAACTCCAGCGGCTTCGGTTTGTCTCTCCTTGCAGAGATGTCTTCGACTGCTTGATAGAACTCGTTGGACGGCTCATAGAAGGTGAATTGCTCTTCTATGCTCTGTGTCATCGGGGTCTCCGGTGCTGTGGTCTGTGGTGGGGCTGCAGGTGGTCAGATTTTGGCTGGTTTTCCCTGGGGTCCCCAGAGCCAGCGTTCGAACCAGTTCTTGGGAGGGATGTAAGTGCGCTGGACGTTGCC
>JAGLBH010000192.1 GCA_018260285.1 Arthrobacter sp.
AGGATCAGAGTCCTGCTCACCGCACGGCCCCTTTGGGGTTGTGTTGGTGGGCAGGGCTCTTTTCGTGTTTAACACCCCGGGACAGGCGCACAGGGCACGGGCCCACACAGGTCACGCTCCCGGCAGCCCCGGAGTTCACTGCTGCTGTCAGATGAACTCGGTCACGAGAGGCAGAATCCAGCTGGCACGGCTGATGATCTCCTGTTCTAAGGCACCATCACCATATTTCTGCGCCCATTCGATGCCGCCCAAGTACGCGTTTGCGCTGTGCAGGGCAAAGGAGCGTCGGAGGTCCGCAGGCCAGTCTCGTGGATCCGCAGGCATGCCAAAACCCTCCATAAACGCCTCTCTCAAGGCTGGGGGAGCTGGCATGATGTGGTCCAGCTCTGTATAGGCAGGCCTCATGCCGGCCCTGCCGAAATCAATGAGCTTCACCGCTAGATCCCCGTTGTTTGGGGCAGGTGCCACCATCCAATTTCGAGGCGAATTGTCGGCATGCGTCGGAACGAGTGGAAGAACTACAGGCGAGTATCCCTTCAAGAGATGATCCACTGCCGTGCACACCTCGAGAACGGTCTCCCGATCATCTGCATGAGGAAACGTCAACCGTCCCTGTCGAAGATCCGTGAGGCGATCTCGCACCCGGTTCAGGTTTCCCCCGTCAAAGGACGAATTGCAGGCGTCTGGGCGATCAGCTGCCTTCAGCCGCCCTTCGGCAGCGACTCCTCGACCATTGAAGGTGGCCGTCGCCTCTCCAGCCGCTTTCCAGACCCGTACGTCCTTCTCGTAGGGAGTCCCCAAAGCGATCTGTCCCGGCAAATATTCAAGAACGAGCAGCCCCAGCGAGGCGTTGCTTGCAAGACAGCGCGGCGCATAGTCCCCTCCTGGGGAGACCCATCGCTCATAGGCCCTGATCTCTCTCAGCATATGAGGGTGCACAGCATCTGGTGCATCGGGGTTCTGCCCGCACTTGATGACGACGTCAGAGCCGTTGAGAAGAGCATGCGTGACGACGAGCCCTTGAAGGTCCCATGAAAGATCGTCAACACACTCAATCTCCCCCATGCGGGTGAGCCAGGAGAGCTGCTCTGCAGTCCACGGCATCGTCATGCTCGCAAGGGGTGCTGGGGAATGATGCATGGGTGACATTCTAGGGCGGTCCGCGCCAAGCCGCTCGAGGCCGATAGACTGTAAGTTCGCGCAACGGCTTGAGATCGCTGCGCAGAGACTTCTAGGAAGGGACCCCCATGGCCGGATACGGCGATCATCACCAGAACCCGAACGGCGAACGACGCTCGTTCCAGCGACGGGATGACCGTGGCGGCTTCCGGAGCCCTCGTGCGGATGCGCGTGGCGATTTCCGCCCGCGCCGCGAGGATGAGCGGGCCCCGCAGCGCAGCGATCGTGGGGGCTTTGAGTCCCGCGGCGGTCGCCGAGACGAGCGCGATGATCGTCCGCGTCGTGATGACAGGGCAGGCCGCCCGGAACGCCGCGATGACCGCCCCCGTCAGGACGACCGCCCGGGCCGTCCCGATCGCAGCGCCTATGGCGATCGGAGCGCCCGCCCTGACCGCAGTGCACGTCCCGAGCGCAGCTCATACGGGGATCGGAACGATCGGGCCGAGCGAGGCGCTCGCCCGGATCGCGGTGCTCGCCCGGATCGCGGCTCGTACTCAGATCGGGGTGCCCGTCCGGACCGCGGCGCTCGTCCGGAGCGCTCTGGCCAGCGGCCGGACGACCGTGAGCAGCGGCCCGTGCGTCGTCGTGAATCGGCACCCAAGCCGCCGCCCATCGACAAGGACGTGACGGGGAAGGAACTGGACCGTCCCACCCTGGCAGAGCTCCGCACGCTGGAAGCCAAGAACGCGACCCGTGTGGCGCAGCACCTCGTCATGGCCGGCCGCTACCTGGATGACAACCCTGGTCTTGCCTTCGAGCACGCCTCGGCTGCGGCACAGAGCGGCGGGCGAGTCTCCCTCGTTCGTGAAGCAGTGGGCGTAACGGCCTATGCCGCCGGCGACTTCGCCACAGCCATTCGCGAGCTCCGCACATTCCGTCGGATCAGCGGGTCCAACATTCACCTTCCCCTCATGGCGGACTCCGAGCGCGGCCTCGGCCGGCCGGAGAAGGCCCTCGAGATGGCGCTCTCAGAAGAGGCCGCCGCCCTGGACACCTCGGGCAAGGTGGAGATGGCTATCGTCGCATCCGGCGCCTACACCGATCTGGGCCAGCCGGAGAAGGCGCTGACCGCGCTCGAGATCCCGCAGCTCGACCTCACAAAGGGGTTCTCCTACAGCCCCCGCCTGTTCCGCGCGTACGGTGAGGCTCTCAACGCCCTCGGCCGACAGGAAGAGGCCACGAAATGGTTCTCCCAGGCCGTCGTGGCAGAGCGCGCCCTCGGTCTGGTCGACGAGGAGGACGACGTGGACTTCTACGACGCCGAGGAGGAGTTCGACGACGACGCCGCTGCTGCGGATGCCCCTTCGGAGAACCGCTGACCATGCGCTTCACCGAGCAGTTCGACGGATTCCTCTTCGACCTGGACGGCGTCCTCTACGCAGGACCTGACGCCATCCCGGGCGCAGTGGAGTCCGTTCAGGCGCTCTCGGACGCGGGCCTGCCCGTCGGGTTCGTGACGAACAACGCCTCCCGCTCGGAAGAGGAGGTGGCACAGCATCTCCAGGATCTCGGCGTTCCCGCAGAGGGCAAGACCGTTTTCGGCTCTGCCCGCACGGGGCTGCGCCTTCTGGGGGAGCAGGCGGCACGAGGCTCCTCGGTCTTCGTCGTCGGCAGCTCCTATCTGGCCTCCCTCGTGAGCGAGGCCGGATTCACGGCTCTGACGGTGGAGGACATGGAGGGCGGGGCCCAGGCGGACGCCGTCATCCAGGGCTTCGATCCTCAGCTCGGCTGGCGACACCTGGCCCAGGCGAGCTATGCCGTAGCTGGGGGAGCCATCTGGGTTGCCACGAACATGGACTCGACCATTCCGCGGGCCGAGGGCATCGCGCCCGGGAACGGCTCGCTCGTCCATGCGGTGGTCACGGCCACCCGCAAAACCCCTCTCGTGGCAGGCAAGCCCGAGCCGCAGATCTTCCGCGACGCGGCCACAGCGCTTGGCCTGTCCCGGCCGCTCATGATCGGGGACCGCCTGGACACGGACATCCAGGGCGGCAACCGCGCCGGGTTCGCCACGGCGCTGGTG